>RFHO01000141.1 GCA_003696385.1 Planctomycetota bacterium
CGCGGGCGTGGCCGGTGGCTGGATCCACGCGGTCCGCGGACCGACGCGTTCTTCGCCCTCACGCCGCTTCAGATCGGCGCTCCAGCGGAAGACGTATCCGCCGCGCACGGAAAGCCGTTCCCGGGCAAACGTGACCGCACGCCGCAGTGCTTCGCGTGCCTGGTGCACCGAGACGGCCGAATCTCGCGTGCCCGGCGCGGCCCACCCGTGCCCGCAGCAACACGCGCCGACCGCCGATGCGGCGCTCGCCAGCCACCGCCGCCGGTTGAAAGCCCAATGCCCCGCCGCTTTCATGCATGCCGCTCCTTGTTCCCGGTTACCGCCGGAGCCGTTTTTCCGTGACCGCGCGTGATCCAAAAGGAGACGCACGACGATGGACCACCAGCCGCCCCACCCGCTGTTGCCCGGCACCGACGGTGCCCTGCGCTGCTGGTGGTGTGTCGGCGATCCACTGTATGAAGCATACCACGATCGGGAGTGGGGCGAACCGTTGCTGGAGGATCGCCGGCTGTTCGAAAAGCTGTGTCTGGAGGGATTTCAGGCGGGATTGAGCTGGCTGGTGGTGCTCCGCAAACGACCGGCTCTGCGTGCGGCGTTCGCCGACTTCGACTTTGGCACGCTGGCCGGTTGGACCGAACGCGATCTGCGGAGCGTCCTCAACCGGGAGGGGATCATCCGGAACCCTCGCAAGGTGCGGGCGGTCGTGGAAAACGCCCGCTGCGCGCTGCGGCTGATCGAGCGGCACGGATCGCTGGCCCGCTTCTTCGCCGGGTACTTCGATGACTCCGGCTGGCGGGAGGGCCGGCTGGCGGCGGAGACGGCGACCGCGCGCCGCCTGGCTCGTGACCTGAAGCGCAGCGGCTGGACGTTCGTCGGCCCGCGAACGGCGTACGCGTTCATGCAGTCGGTCGGCCTGGTCAACGACCACTGGCCGCAGTGCCCCCGGTTCGCACCGGTGGAGCGGGCGCGGCGGGCCTGGACGCGGCTCTGATTTCGTGCGGCCGTTGTGACCGCGTGCCGGCGGCTTTACAACCGCAACGGCGGCTGGTGCAATGTCACTCGACGCTCCGCGTGTGGAACCGCCAGTGGCCTTCGACGCCGGGAGAAGATCGATGAAAACGTTCGCAGGTTCGTTGCGGAAGCTTGGGCCGATTGGCGCGGGCGTGCTGGCCGCCTGCTTGCTCGCGGTGGCCGCCGCCCGGGCACAGGACGAACGCGGCTTGAAGAATCTCCTGAAGCAGCCGGCCGGCGCGGCCGGCCGGCGCGCAGCCTGGAAACCGGTCGCCCGATTCGACGCGATCGGGGAATGGGTCACCGACGCGGCGTTCGACGCGCAGGGTGCCCGGTTGGCCATCGGAACGTATCGCCGGGTGCTCATCCACACCACGAAGGATTGGCGGCCGGAGCGGTCGCTGGCCACGGACAGCGGCTTCGTGCGGGCCCTGGCGTTTTCTCCCGACGGCGAGACGCTGGCGGTCGGGCACTTCCAGTCGGCGGAACTGTGGGACGTGTCGGCCGGCAAGAGGATCGTCCGGCTGCAGGAACCGCGCGGCTATGTGACGGGAATCGACTTCTCACCGGACGGCAAGCTGCTGGCCGTCGCCAGTGAAGACGAACGCGTGCGGATCTGGCACGTCGGACAGTGGGATGCGCCCGCGGCGACGCTGAGCGAACACGCGTATCCGGTGGTGGCCTGTCGCTTTTCGCCCGACGGGCGGCTGCTGCTGACGGTGGCCGGCGACGACACCCGCCCCACTCGACCCGGCGAGGCGTTCGTGTGGAAGACCGACGACTGGTCGTTGGCGCTGCGTCTGCAGCCGCACGAGCGGCCGGCCACCGACGGCGCGTTTTCCCCCGACGGCCGCTTCATCGCCACCACCAGCTACGACGAAACGGTGCGGCTGTATGACGCGAAGTCCGGCGAGGTGATCGGGTACTTCGGTGCGCATGCCCGTCCCACCACGCGTGTGCGCTTCTTCCGCACGCGCCCGTGGCTGGTTTCGGCCAGCGGCGGGCGGGCCAAAGGCAAGAACGAGGTCAAGGTCTTCGACTACGAAACCGGGCGGCAAGTGCTGTCGTTCGAGCCTCACTCTGCACGTGTCGCCGCTCTGGCACTGTCACCGGACGACCGCTTCCTGTGCACGGGCGGATACGACAAGACGGCGGCCGTGTGGGACCTGAGCAGGGTCGTCGGCCTGGCGCAGCGGAGCGTCGCGGACGCCGCGAAGGAAGAAGCGAACGCGAAGCCCGTCGCTCGAAACGCCGGCAGGGACACGGCGGAATCCCGCGGATCGAAGGCGACGCCCGGGAAGCCGAAGGCAAAAGCGTCCGGGCCGGACGCGAAACAGGACGCCGGATCAGAGGCGGATTCGAAGGCGGCACCGGACGCGAAGAACACCCGGCGGGAACTGAAGGTCGGCATCATCGGCCTGGATACTTCGCACGCGATCGCGTTCACGCGAGTGCTCAATGCAAAGGACAAACCGCCGCAGTTTCGCGGCTGCCGCGTGGTCGCCGCCTATCCGCGCGGCAGCCCCGACATCGCCTCCAGCGTCAGCCGCATCCCGCGGTACACCGAGCAGATCCGGCAGATGGGCGTCGCCGTGGTGGATTCCATCCCCGAATTGCTGCGGCGCGTGGACGTGGTGCTGCTGGAAACCAATGACGGCCGCCCGCATCTGGAGCAGGCTTTGCAGGTCTTCCGCGCCGGCAAGCCGGTGTTCATCGACAAACCGCTGGCCGCGTCGCTGGCCGACGTGGTCGCCATCTACCGCGCGGCGGAGCACTACCGTGTCCCGGTCTTCTCCTCGTCGGCACTGCGGTTCAGCAGTGGCGTCCAGGCCGCGCGGCGCGGCGAGTGGGGGCGCATCGTGCGGTGCGAAACCTTCAGCCCCTGTCACCTGGAGACAACGCATCCCGACCTGTTCTGGTACGGCATTCACGGCGTCGAAATGCTGTAC
>RFHO01000142.1 GCA_003696385.1 Planctomycetota bacterium
CATTCCAGCAGGACACGGTAGCCGCGCACCAGAGAACCCTGCGCGACCAGCGTCCGATCCGCCTCGGAGACGATCCGGCTTTCCTGGTCCGCGGCCACCAGGATGTTGCTTTCGGCGTTGTCGGGAATCACGACCTCGGGTTCGACCCGCATCAACCGCGCGGCCACGACCGGTACGAAGAAAATTGCGACCAGATACGACGCGGCGACGGCGAATACGACGGCCAGCGACAGCGGTGCGAACAGAAACCGCGCCAATCCCGACAGAAACAGCACGGGAAAGAAGACCACGGCGAATGTGAGCGTGGAGACCAGAAGTGGCACGGCGACTTCGCGCGTTCCCTCCCAGGCCGACTGCAGCGGTCCCTTCCCGCCCATCTTCATGTGCCGCTCGATGTTGTCCACCACCACGATCGACTGGTCGATCAGGATGCCCACGGCCAGTGCCAGTCCGCCCAGAGTCATGGCGTTGATCGTGTTGGAGCTGAAGTACAACCCGATCATCGCCGCCAGAATGGCCACGGGGATCGCCGATACGACGATCAGGGTGGAACGCCAGCTCCGCAGAAACACCAGCACGACCGCTCCGGCGAAGCCCGCACCCAGCCCCGCCGCCAGCCACAGAGCGAAGATGCTCTCGCGGACCTTCACCGACTGGTCCATCACGACGCTGAGCGTGAGGTTCTTCATCTTGGGATCTTCGGATCCATCGGGCAGTCGCCGTTCGTCCTTCAGCCGGGCGAGGATTTCTTCCAGCTTCGCGTGGATCCGGTCGACGATGTCGATCGTGTTCGCGCCGGGCTGGCGGTACACCGGGACATACACCAGCGGACGACCGTTGACACGGACGATGTTGGTCTGGATCTGGTGGGTGTCCTGTACTTCGCCGATGTCGCGGAAACGGATGTACGTCCCATCCGGGCGGCGGCGGATGGGCGCGTCGTTGAGCAGCTCCACGCGATCGGGGATGGCGTTGGTGTAGATGTAGAACTCGCGATCGCGGATCTTGGCGCTTCCGGCGGGGATCAGCACGTTCTGGCGGCGGAGCGCCTGGTGCACGTCGAGGATCGACAGACCGTAGGCTTTCAGACGTCGTGGATCCACGTAGGCCAGGATGCGACGGAGTGTCCCGCCGTTGACGGCAGGAGCGATCACGCCGGGGATCGACTGCAGGTTGTTCCGCAGATTCTTGTATGCGACGTCGTACAGTTCCTTGTCATCCATGTCGGGGTTGGAGACGGTCACCAGACACAGTGGAACGCTGGCGGTCGGATCGAACGGCATGACCATCGGAGGAATGGTTCCGGGCGGCAGGTAGAACATGTCGCTCATCGCGTACATGGTCACCTGGCTGATCGCTTCGGCGGCAGAGACGTGCGGGTGGAAGAAGTCCTTCACCACGCACACGCCTTGAAGCGCCTTGGCTTCCTGGTGTTCGATCCCGGCGGACTGGCCGGTCCACCGCTGCAACCGGCTCATGATGTCCTGTTCCATCACTTCCGGCGGCATGCCGGGATAGAAACAGACGATCTGCACCGCCGGCGTGGAAAACGTCGGCAGCAGGTCGGCCGGGATCCGCAACAGCGAAACGCCTCCGATCACCGTCACCATCAGGACGATGACGATCACCAGATGCGGGTTCTTCAGAGCCGCTCGAATCATCGTTGTTCAACGTTCTGGAACGCCTCGTCGGTTGGGGCCGTGGGCGTCGCCCGGCCGGTCGGCCCGGCGCCGGCCGATTCCCCGGATTATCGCTCGGTGTGCGTCATCGGCGAAAGGCGAGAACGCACGGCGGAGCGTCTCAAAACCGCGGTACCGCCGCGCGCGCTCGACGCCATGGTGCGCGCGACGCGTGGGGAACCAACGAGACAACCCCGGTCGCACACGTGGCGCGACCGGGGTTCGGCGTCGGCCCGCAGGCAGTTTTCGAGCCTCCGCAAGCCGGGGACCAGGTCAGGCTTGCGTCGTTGCCGAACGCCGACGGGGCGCCCCGTGTACTCCGTGCGCTCGGCCGGTTCATGGTGTTTCGTCAGAAGTCCACCTCCACGATTCGTCCGGGAACCAGACGCACTCGGCGGTACCCGAGTTCGCTGTCCTTGAATTCGAACCGCTGCCGATACTTGCGGCCGTTGCGGACGCCTTCCTTGATTTCGATCCGAACGTATTCGAACACCACGTCATAGATCTGCGGAACCCACGGATACAGCGGATCCGATTCGAAGTGCCAGTCGCCCTTGCGGTCCTTGTATCCTTCCAGCGGTTTGAAGTTCCCGTTGACGTCGTGGACGGTGACCCGCAGCTCGACGTTTTCTTCGAGCCGTTCATACAGGCTCTTCGGAACGTGCACGATCAGCATTCCGATCCGCGGGTGCTTGTCCACCGGAACCAGCCGTAGCGGTCCCCGTCGGTAGGTCCGGCCCAGCGTACCCGGCGGGGGAAGGGGCTGTTCGGGTGCGGCGGTCGGGACGGCTCCCAATGCCACCGCGGCCGGAGGACCGCCGACGACCACCGCGGTCGGGGGCGTCGTGGCGAGCATCGGACCGGCCGCCGTTGCGGGTGTCCCCAAGGCCGGAGCGGCGGGCGATCCCGGAACCGCACCGGGGAGCGCGGCGCCGGGCTGCGTTGGGTTCATCGGCGGCTGAGGCGATCCAGCGCGTGCGGTCGTCGTGCTCGTTGAGGGCATCGGGGCGACGGGACTGACGCCCACCTGCGACGGCGGCGGCGACGGCCGAGGCGGCGCCGGCGACATGAGTGCTGCGGCCGCACCGTGGCTGCCCGCAGACGGCACGGGCACGGCGACGTAGCCGACGATCGGCGAGCCGGAGATCGTCTGTGGAGCGCCGTAGGCGTTGTAGAACGCCTGCGCGGCGATGCCGGCATTCCCGGTCATGATTCCGCCGGACGATCCAAACGATGCCCCCGAGGAACCAAACGATGCCCCTGAGGATCCGAATGACGTGCCGGACGAGCCGAAAGACATGCCCGACGAACCCCACGAGCCGCCGAACGAGCCGCCCGAAGAGGCTCCCGACCAGACGACCATGCCGCCCGACGATCCACCGCTGGAACCGCCGGACGATCCGAACGAGCCTCCACTGGAGCCGTACTTGCCGCGCTCCGCGAACAGCTTCAGCCAGCCGCCCGCGTCCGCCGTGGACGGTCCAACGCACAACAGCAGCGCTGCGAGGGATGCGGCAAGGCCGCCGAAGGCCGGTCGGCGACCTCGCTGAGGGCGCTTCTGCTTTGAAGTTCGTCCTGGGCTCATGATCGGATCTCGCGCTTTGCTCGAGTCGTCGCGAGGGCGGTGAGCGCTCCGGATTCCACGCCGTGCCCGTGCCCCTCGCCGACGTTGCCGCATTTCAACGGAATGTTGCCCAAA
>RFHO01000143.1 GCA_003696385.1 Planctomycetota bacterium
ACGTTGGCCGAAACGCTGGGACTGTCCTTCCGCCGCATTCAGTTCACTCCCGACCTGATGCCGGCCGACATCACCGGCACGGAGATCATCCAGGAGAACCGGTCGACCGGCGAGCGCGAGTATCGTTTCGTGCGCGGTCCAGTGTTTGCGAACATCGTCCTGGCGGATGAGATCAACCGGACTCCGCCGAAGACGCAATCGGCGCTGCTGGAAGCGATGCAGGAGCACCAGGTCACGGTGGGGGGCGAACGGTATCCGCTGCCGGAGCCGTTCTTCGTGCTGGCGACGCAGAATCCGATCGAGCAGGAAGGCACCTATCCGTTGCCCGAAGCGCAGCTCGATCGTTTCATGTTGCAGATTCTCGTGGACTATCCGGACGAAGAGGAGGAATTCGCCATCGTCAAACGGACCACGGCGGTCATGGAAGAACCGGTGGAGCCGGTCGTGACTGCGGTGGAGCTGCAGGAAATGCTGCGGCTGGTCCGCAACGTGCCGGCGGACGATTCGGTGATCCGGTTTGCCACCCGGCTCGTGCGGCTCAGCCGTCCAAGAGACTCGCGGGCGCCCGAGTTCATCCGCCAGTATGTCGCTTGGGGAGCGGGGCCGCGGGCCAGTCAATTTCTGGTGCTGGGGGCCAAGGCGCGGGCCGCGTTGCTGGGTGAGCCGCACGCACGCATCGAAGACGTCAAACGTGTAGCGCGACCCGTGCTGCGGCATCGCCTGATCACGAATTTCAACGCCGATGCGGACGAGGTGCGCTCCGACGACCTGATCGAGCGGTTGCTGGAGTTGGTGAGCGAGGAATTCGACGGAGACGTGAGTGGACCTGTTTCGCAAGTACTTAAGCCCACAGGTGCTTAGCCGCCTGCGCGGCCTGTCGCTGTATCCCCGACAGATGGTCGAAGGGCACGTTTCAGGAGCCCACCGAAGCCCTTTTCACGGGGTTTCGGCCGAATTCGCTCAACACCGGGAATACACGCCCGGCGACGACTTGCGGTACGTCGACTGGAAAATCTTCGGCCGCACGGACCGGTTCTACGTCAAGCAGTTCCAGGAAGAAACCAACCTGCCCTGCTACCTGCTGGTGGACACCAGCCGCTCGATGACGTATCGCTCGGCGAACGTCCGGTATTCGAAGCTGGATTTCGCACTGCGCGTCGCGGCAGCGCTCGCCTACCTGGTGCTGCGGCAGCACGATGCGGTGGGCCTGGTCTGCTTTGCCGAGACCGTGGGACCGGCTGTTCCGCCGTCGAACGCCGGCGGACACCTGCGGTCGGTGCTGGAAACCTTCGAACGTGTCCAACCGGCCGGCGCGACCGCAATGCGCAGCGTGCTCGACGAAGTGGCCGCCCGGCTGAAACGGCGCAGCGTCCTGCTGATCCTCAGCGACTGCTTCGACGAGGTCGAACCGTTGTTCCGCGGGCTGAAGCATCTGCGGCACCGCCGGCATGACGTGAGCGTGCTGCAGATCATCGACCCCGCGGAACGCGACTTTCCGTTTCAGGACCACATCGAATTTCGCGATCTGGAATCGTCGCTGCGGATCACGACGGATGCCCAGCGAATCCGAAAGACCTACCACGAGGTCTTTGCCCACGAGCAGAGACGCCTGGTCCGTGGCCTGCGGGATCTGGCTGTCGATCACCACCTGGTGACCACCGACGTGGCCCCCGAAGCGGCAGTCGTCGGCTTCCTGCAGCGACGAGCCGGCTGAATCCGCTTGCGCCGTGACCGCGTACGGTGGCCCTCGTGGGGTGGCGTGCCGGTCGCCCCCTCCACCGGTGCGGAACGGGCGACCGCCCGAACGCCGACGGAGCGCGAGCATATGCAAGGAGCGGTTGGATGAGCAAGGAGACCGATGATGGCTGATCCGAACACCACCGAAATCCAGCGACGCTACCGCGAATTTCTCGATCTGATGCCACTCACGCTGGCCTTGGCCGGGCTGCCGCACAGCGAGCCGGGCAAGTACTACACCGAAGAGCAGATCGAAGCGCGCGCCTTCACCATCCGGCACGCGTACAAGTTCGCCCGGCAGATCGCCAAGGAGATGATTCAGCGGCCGCCCAGCGCATCCTGATCGGAGGCGCAACGGGACCGATTCTGACGCTCGCACCGGGACCGTGCCGTGCGGTCGACGAGCGTCCCGAGCAATACGCTCGTCCGCAGCCCCGGCGCGGTTGCGGTGATGATGCCCGCACGGGACGTGCAAACGGGTTTCCGCCGGCCCGTCAGACGAGTTCGGCGATCGGCTTGCCGTCCTCGATCATGTAGACGGGACGGCCGGCCTGGTTGACGAACTGGATCCGCGGCGGAATCCCCAGCACGTGGAACACCGTGGCCATCAGGTCCTGCGGCGAGATCGGATCGGACGCGGGGCGGTACGCCTTGGCATCGGACTGTCCCACCACCTGTCCCATTCGCAGCCCGCCGCCGGCCAGTGCCAGCGTGCTCAGCGGCGCCCAGTGATCGCGGCCGGCATTGCGGTTGACTTTGGGGGTCCGCCCGAATTCACCGGTGATCACCAGCAGGATGCGATCCAGCAGACCGCGCTGCTCGAGGTCTTCCACCAGGGTCGCCACCGCGTGATCGACGGCAGGAGCCCGTGAGTCGAGCGCCTTCTTGATGTTGCCGTGCATGTCCCATCCGCCGTAGTGGATGGTGACGAAGCCGCATCCGGCTTCGCACAGGCGGCGTGCGGTCAGCAGTTGCTGGCCGAGTCCCTTGCCGTAACGTTCGACGGTGCGCGGATCTTCGGCGCTCAGGTCGAACGCCTTCGGGGCGTTGCCGAGAACAAGGTTGAAGGCCTGTTGCTCGAACGCATCCAGTCCCTCCATCAGTCCCGACTGGTCGGCCGAGCGGCGGAAACGGTCCAGCCCTTCCAGCAGGCTCCGTCGATCGTCCAGTCGCGACAGCGGCGTTTGCAGTGACATGTTGCGACGTGCCTGACCATTGGGATCGAACGGAGCGTAAGCGGTCCCCAGCCACGCCGGTCCGTCGCTGGAAATCGCGTTCAGCCGGACGTACGTGGGCATCCCCGTGAGGGGGTGGTTCGCGCCGCGGACGCGGGCCGTGATCGATCCCATCGACGGCCGCGTCGGCAGGCCGCCGTTGTCGATGTTGCGGTTGTCGTAGCCGGTCATCACGAAGTGCGTGCCGCCGCCGTGTCCGCTGTTGGTGTGGGCAAAGGACCGGACGAACGCCATCTTGTCGGCCACTTTTGCCATCTTTTCGAAGTGGCCGCCCAGAGTGACGCCCGGCAGGCAGGTTTTCACCTCGCCGCTGACGCTGCGGTATTCGGCCGGAGCCGTCATCTTGGGGTCGAACGTCTCGATGTGCGTGGGGCCGCCGCCCAGCCAGAGCCAGATCACGGACGTGTCTTTGACCGTCTGACCCGTTTGTGCTGCCTGGGCACGCAACCGCATCAGGTCGCCCAACCCCAGGCCGGCCGCTCCCAACGCACCGACCTGAAGAAAATCCCGACGCCGAACGCCATCGCAGGACACGTGCCGACGACGAAATGGGATTTGCAACATGGTTTTGCCCCTTTCAGATGGACGGCCACCGTCTGTCGGAACCTTCGTTCGAGCGGCTGTGCGATTCGCCAATGCTTCCCTTCCGCGGGATGCCCCCCACGGCGGCCACCGGCCGCTTCGCCGGGCGGCCAGTGGCGGATGTGGCGGGCGATCGGGAACGCTTCGACGGCGCTCTCCTTGTGCGCATGTTAGCTCCGCGGCGCCGATCGCGTCAAACACATATCGGCATATTTTGATGTGATCGGCCAGAAAAACTGCACGACCGGTATGACCGGATCGAACGCCGGCTTCGCACCGCTTGCATGTGGGCCACGAAGCGGACCACGCGCGACGGCGCACCGAGGCGACGCCGGGCACGGATCGCGGTCGGAGGAGAGGTTCCGCCACCGTGAGGGGACGCCGCACCTTCGATCCACTTTTGCCGGTGCCGGGGTTGCGTTATTCTGCCGCGGAGCCGTTCGACGAGGCGCCCAATCCGCGGGCAGACGGGGCGTCGAGGGGAGGATTCGGCAAAGCGGTTTCAGGGGACACTCGGCCGGTTGAGCGTTGGTTGGTGCCGCAGCGCCGGTCGCATGGCGATCCGGTGGGAAGGAATGTTTCGCGAAGACGTCGAACGCGTGACCGGGGCCGCACGGGGCGATGGTTTGACAGGCTGCCGCGATGGATGGGAGGGTGCGATGCGTGATGACTGGCGAGAGTGTCGCGGCGACGCGGGACACCGCCGATGGGCGGCGCGGGTGCGTTCCGGCATGTGCCGAGAGTCGCTGCGGGTGGCGGCCCGCCGTTGTGACCGTTGGCGGTGGGGGTTTTGGCTGATGGGGCTGTGTCTGGTGTTCGGTCTGCAACAGGGCGTGTGGGCCGGGGATGATGCGGCGGCGCCGCGGCCGAACATCGTGCTGATCATGTCCGATGACATGGGCTTTTCGGACATCGGCTGTTACGGTGGGGAAATCGACACGCCCACGCTCGATCGGCTGGCGGCCAATGGAGTGCGGTTCTCGCAGTTCTACAACACCGGCCGCTGCTGCCCCACGCGGGCATCGCTGCTGACGGGGCTTTATCCGCATCAGGCGGGCGTCGGCTGGATGATGGCGGATCGCGGTTATCCCGGTTACCGCGGTGACCTGAACCGGGAATGCGTGACGATTGCCGAAGTGCTGCATCGCGCCGGCTATGCGACGTACATGACCGGCAAATGGCACGTGACCAAGCACATCCAGCCGGACGGTCCGAAGTTCAACTGGCCCCGCCAGCGCGGGTTCGAGCGGTTCTATGGCACGATCACGGGAGCCGGCAGCTTTTTCGATCCGGGCACGCTCTGCCGCGACAACACGAACATCTCGCCGTTCGCCGATCCCGAGTATCGGCCGAAAGTCTTCTACTACACGGACGCGATCGGCGACCATGCGGCGCGGTTCATCACGGAACACGAACGGGCCACGCCCGATCGGCCGTACTTTCTGTACGTGGCCTTTACCGCCGCACACTGGCCGATGCACGCGCTGCCGGAGGACATCGAAAAGTACAAGGGACGCTACAGCAACGGGTATCGGCCGATCCGCGAAGCACGCTTCCGGCGACTGAAGGAACTGGGGCTGATCCGCCCGGACTGGGAGCTGAGCCCGCAGCATGGCGATTGGGAAAGCTTCCCGCACAAGGAATGGGAGGCGCGGTGCATGGAGGTCTATGCGGCCATGATCGACCGCATGGATCGCAACATCGGCAAGATCGTGGAAGCGATCGAACAGGCCGGTGACCTGCAGAACACGCTGATCCTCTTTCTGCAGGACAATGGTGGCTGCCAGGAAGGCGTGGGACGCAAAGGCAACTGGAAGCGGCCTGTGGCCGCGACGCTGCCGAAGATCCCGCCGGAGGCCATTCGGCTGGACGTCATCCCGAAGCAGAACCGCGCCGGCGTCCCCACACTGCAGGGGCCGCACATCATGCCCGGTCCGGAGGACACGTACATCGCCTACGGCATCAACTGGGCCAACGTCTCCAATACGCCGTTCCGAGAGTACAAGCATTTCGTGCACGAGGGCGGCATCTCCACGCCGCTGATCGCGCACTGGCCGGCGGGAATCCGCCGCAAGGGCGCCATCGAGCACCAGCCGGGCCACCTGATCGACATCATGGCGACCTGCGTGGACGTGGCCGGCGCAGAGTACCCGGAAACGTACATGGGCCACCGCATTCAGCCGATGGAGGGCGTGAGTCTGGTGCCGGCGTTCAACGGGGAGCCGCTTCGGCGTTCCGAGCCGCTGTTCTGGGAGCACGAAGGCAACCGCGCCGTACGCGACGGCAAGTGGAAGCTGGTCGCCAAGGAGAACCGCCCGTGGGAACTGTACGACATGGAGCGGGATCGTACCGAGATGCACGACCTGAGCGGAGAGCATCCGGAAATCGTGCAGCGGCTGAGCGCCGCGTGGGACCGATGGGCACGGCGTGCCCGCGTACTACCGCTCGGAGCCTGGCGCGGCAAGCCGAAGGCGAAGAAGCCGGCCCGCCGGCGATCCGCAAAGGCCGCCAAGGCCGGTTGAGACAGCCGGCAACAGCCGGGCACCCTCCCCGCAGCAAGCGCAGCCGGTTTGCAGAACGGCGTGTGGCCTGCGGCGCGCACCTGCCGCTCGGGCGGAGCGCAGAGTCAGCCGCGCGAAAGCGGTCCGGTTACCTCGACCGCGATCGCACGTCATGAATTGCCAGAACGACACGGAAAGTGGTCTATGTTCGAAGCCATCAAACCGGCACCGCCGGACGCGATCCTCGGAATCACCGAAGCCTTCCGCAGGGATCCCAATCCTCAGAAGATCAACCTGAGCGTCGGCGTGTACAAGGACGAAACGGGAGCCACTCCCATTCTGCCGTCGGTGCAGGAGGCCAAGCGGCGGTTGTTGGAAACCGAGCGCGATGCGGGGTACCTGCCGATCGACGGGGATCCGCGATTCAATCGCCTGGCGTCCGAACTGGTGTTGACCGATCGCTCTTCGATCCTTGCGGAGCAGCGGGCGGCGACGATGCAGACACCCGGAGGGACCGGGGCGCTGCGTGTCGCCGCGGACCTGTTGCACCGCGTCCTGCCCGACGCGACCGTCTGGGTGACGACGCCCACGTGGCCGAATCATCCGAAGGTGTTTCAGGCGGCCGGGTTGCGTGTCGAGCAGCTGAGGTATTTCGACGCGGCGCAGAACCGCTTGGACTTTGCGGGGCTGCTGGAAGACCTCGAAAGCGTCCCGGCGGGCGATGTGGTCTGCCTGCACGGGTGCTGCCACAATCCCACCGGCGCGGACCCTTCGCCGGAACAATGGGAACGGATCGCCCGGGTGTTGCAGGACCGGGCCGTGTTTCCTCTGCTGGACTTCGCGTATCAGGGCTTCGGCCGTGGCCTGGACGAAGACGCGCAGGGCGTCCGCACGGTGCTGGAGCATGTCCCCGAGGCTTTCCTGGCCGTGTCGTTCTCGAAGAACTTCGGCCTGTATCGCGAGCGGACCGGGGCGCTGATCGCGGTGGCCGAGCAACCGGAACACGCTGCCAACGTGCTGAGCCAGCTCAAGGCATGCGCTCGTGCCAATTATTCCAATCCGCCGTATCATGGAGCGGCGGTCGTCAAGACGATCCTCGACGACGAACGGCTGCGCGAGCAGTGGCTGGCCGACCTGACGCAGATGCGCGAACGCATCCGATCGATGCGAACGCTGTTCGTGAAGACGATGTCCGCATTGCGGCCCGACCGCGATTTTTCGTTCATCGAGCAGCAGAACGGCATGTTTTCGTTTTCCGGCCTGACACCGGAGCAGGTCGATCGGCTGCGCGACGAGTTTTCCGTGTATGTCGTCCGGAACGGGCGGATCAACGTGGGGGGCATGACGCCGCAGAACATGCAGCGGCTGTGCGAAGCGATCGCGGCGGTGCTGTGACCGGGCTGTGAGCCCGGTCGCCGGCCGCAGGCACCGTGCCGGTCTGTGAGATCGTCCGCCGGCGTGGCGTTGGACGACGAAGGCGGCGAGGTGAGGAAGAACATGACGGCGAATCACCGGCAAATTCTTGCGGCCCTGGCGATGGCGGTCTGGGTGTGCCGGTTGGCCGCCGGTGCCGAGCCGTTGCAGTCGGGCCGTGCCGTGGGCGAAACGGTGCCGACCTTTTATGTCCGTGCAGTGACCGGTCCGTTGCAGAACCGCTCCGTCTGCTACGTCTGTCGCAACGGAGCGCGGCCGGTGGTGATGGTGTTGCTGCGCAAGATCGACCGCAACGTGCCCCGTCTGTTGCAGGCTCTGGATCGCGAGATCGACCGCCACCGCGCCGAGGGGCTGCGGGGCTTCGTCGTGTTGCTGGAAGACGACCTGCGCAAGGCGATTCCGCTGTTGCAGACGATGGCCTTCGACAACGAGCTGCAACTGCCGCTGACGACGGCGCCGGTGGCCATCGAAACGTCGGCCTGCCAGAACGTACATCCGGATGCGG
>RFHO01000144.1 GCA_003696385.1 Planctomycetota bacterium
CTCCGGGGGAGTGTCGCCGCCCGGTTTCGCGTGGGCGGCCGTTTGACCCGCGCCGGCTTTCGGCGGGAACGGCACGCTGGCGAGTTGCCGGATCACCTCGGCGGGCGCCCCGACATCCAACGTTCGCGCGGCCATGCTGGCGCTGTCATCGACAACCACCAGCATCACATTGGCCTGTGGAGGTGCCGTGTGGATCAGGTGGAGCGGCTCCAGCAGCCACCACGTCAGCAACCACAGGGCGGCCAGTTTCAACCAGCCGGCCGGCGGCACACGGCCCAGCTCGCGTCGATAACCGCCGATGACGACGGCCGCCGCGAGGATCGCGACGATCGCAGCCAGCGGCCACCAGTGCGACAGCCCGAGTTCGACGTTCATGCCGACATTCCCATTTCAGCGGCCGCGTCCGAGTTCTTCGAAGTAGCGGCGAACGATCTCGGAAAACGGCGACGGGACCGGTTCGCGCTCCAGGGGCACGGCGCGGCGTCGATCCGCGTCGCGGCGGCCGATCTCTTCGTCCAGCGCCTCGGCGACTTGCGTGAGCGGTTTCCAGACCGTCGCGCGCACCAGCTCCCAGTTGGGTTCTTTCCCGTGGCGTTTCCAGTCGATGCGGAACTGCCGCGCCGATTCGCGGGCGGCGATCAGCCGATCGCGCAGGGCCGGATCCGTGACCATTTCTTCCAGTTCGCGCATGCGGTCGGACCAATCGCGGAATCCGGGGCCGAGGATCGGTCCGCCCGGTCCGCCCGTCCCGCCCGATTCGCTGACTGCCCGGTCGGCGGTGGCGTCGAGGCGTCCCGGGGTGCGCCGGACAGGTGACGTGCGGGAGGACGGTGCGTTGGCCTGGCCGGGTGATCCCGACGTTCGAGCGTCCGAGCCGGTCGCGGCGGACGCGGACGCCGCGGAACGTTCGATGCTCCGCTGCGGGAGCGTCGAAGAGGGAGCGTTCGGTTCGGCCGTGGTGTTTGCGTTGCGCGGTTTGGTGCGTTGCGTCGATGCGCCCGGTGTGCTCTGCGCGGCGGATGTGTCGTGCGGAGGCGGATTGCTTTGCGCGGCGGACGTGTTCGGTGCGTGTGGTGACGCAGCCGATTCGGAGACCTTCGAATCGTTCTGCACGGCGGCCGGCCGGTCGGCGTTCGATTGCGTTCGTGTGGCGGTACGGGGCGGTGCGTTCGGTTCAGGCGAAGCAGCGGGAGTGCCGGGTGCGGCCGGTCCAGTCTGTGTGGTCGCTTTCGTCGGCGAACCGGTGCCCCGGCGGTCGCTCGCGGGCGCGTCGTGACGCTGCGTCCGGTCCGGTCGCCGCTGCGCGGTGTCGCCGAGGGAGGGCGTTTGCGGGTCCGGTGCCGCGGCCGGCGTCCGATGGTCCTTCCGGAGTGGTGAGCCGCTTTGCCATTCCCGGCGAACGGCCTCGGCCAGCTCGTCGAGCTGGCTGCGGGCGAGTTTGAGCGCGTTCAGTTCGTCGCCGAGCACGGCACGTTCGGCGTTCCGGAGCGCGTCGCGAAGTCGCTGAAGCCCTTCGCGGGCCTGTCGTTCTCGTTCGCGGGCACCGTCGCGGTTGTGCGTGGCCAGTGCGTCCGCGGCCTGTCGGAGCGCTTCGTCGATGCGGTCGGAGTGTGCCCGCCGGACGGTTTCATACAGCTGTCGGGCGAGCAGCGGTTCGGCGGTCTCGGCTCGTCGCGTCAATGCGGCCAGTTCGTCGAGCAGAGCCTGCAGCCGTTCGCGTTGTCGGCGGAGCCCCGCGGCCAGTTCGTCGCGATCCGGCTGGGAGCGCAGCGAGGGACGGCTGCGTTCGGCGGGCTGAAGACGCTGGGCGATCTTGCCCTGTTCCGTCGTCAGTTCTTCGGATCGTTCGCGGAGCCGTCGGATGTCCTCGGTGAACCGGCTGGCGGCGGCTTTTCTCAGGGAGTCGCGGGTTCGTGAGAGTTGCTGGTGGGCCCGCGAAGCTTCGGCGATCGCCTGCCCGACGCGGCCCCGCTGCAGTTCCTCGGCCGACCGGCGGATGTGTGCGCGGGTACGCTGGAGCTGTTCACGGGTGGCTTGGGCTTCGGCGTCGTTGGTCTGCTGGAGGCGTTGCTGCAGCGCGTCCAGGTCGTGGAGCAGCGAGCGTTGAGCTTCGCGCAGGCGGCGCAGTTCCCGCCGCGATTGCTCGTCGCTCTGCTCCAGCGAGCGGGCGAGCAATTGTGCCTGCAGTTCCCGGAGCCGGTCGCGGATGTCCTGCTGGCGGCGGGCCAGTTCGCGGAGGCGGCTGAGCGTCTGCAGACGCTGTCGCTGGCGGGTGGGCGGCTGGGCGGCCCGACGTTCGGATTCGTAGCGATTACGGCGGTTGGTCAGTTCGAGCTGTTTGAGTTGTTCGGCGGAGCGTCCGCTGCTCTGGCCCTGTCCGCCGCCGTTTTGTCCCTGAACCACCTGGTGCTCGCGGGCGCGCAGTTTCAAAAGCGCCTGATAGGCGAGCTGTTCGGACTGGAGGGCTGCGGTGAGCGGATCGGCGATGTTGTCTTCGACCTCCGCTGCGGCCGTCGCGCTTTTGGTGAGCGCGTCCAGTGCCGCATCGATGTGGCCGGCGGCCTGATCCGCATAGGCGAGCGACTGCGGATCGTTCAGTTTCCGCCGGACCTCGTCCAGTTTGCTTCGGACGGCCTGCTGCGCCTGCCGGACGACTTGCAGATCCTTGGCGAAGGCCTGCCAGGGCGAGCGAATGTCCCGCGGCCATTCGCGCGATACGGGGCGGGGCGTGTCGCTGCGCGCGTGGTGCTCCGGAGACATGCCGGCGGTGCTGTCCGCATTCGCGGCTGCGGCGTCGATCAAGGTGGGCAAATGACGCAACAATGCCCAGGTGGCGTTGACGACTTCCTTCTGCTGCTGGGCCAGTTGTTCGGCCTGCTGGGCGTTTCCGGCCGGACCCTGTTGCGAGCCGGACGGTGGGGTCTGGCCTTGGCGGAAGACTTCGTCGAACGGGCGGACCTCGGCAAAGAACATGTCCCCGAAGGTTTCCCGCGGCCGGCCGGCTTGGTCGAGATCCACGGCGTAGGCGTGGTAGCAGAGGAGCTGATCCGGGCGCAGTTGCAGTTCCTCCAGTGCAATCAGGTGGTTCGCGGTGGCGAAGGTGGGAAGGGCGTCGGAGCGCTGACCCGTTGCGGCACCGGGAGCGGTTCGTTCCGGAGCGGTGCGTTCCGTGAAACCGGTGGTTCCGTGTCTGCTGCCGAGGGCGGCGGGCCGGTCCTGCTCGTCGAGGGCGTTCGGGGCGCGGTGTTCGGGACGGGCGGAAGAACCGACCGCGCCGTCGGGTCCGGATTCCAGCAGGCTGATTCGTACCGGGGGCCGACCGGGTACCTGGTAGACGAGACCGAAATCGACGAGTCCGAAGTCGTCCTGCGCCTCGGCTTCGATGGCCAGTTCCTGCAGAGGCGAAACGTGCAGATCGCGGCCGGGAAAGACCAGCCGCAGCCTCGGACGGCGGTTGGGGATGACGGCGACGTCGAACCGCGGCGGCCGGCGATTGCGATGACCGCGGGCGTCGAACAGCACCACCCGGTACGGCTCGGACCGCCGCGGCACCCACGCGGCGCGGTATGCGAACGCCGTTCCGGCGGGCGGACGTTCCGCGTCGTGCGGGCCGTCCGGCGTGGACGCGTCGGGCTGCCGAGGCGACGGGTGGGCTCGAGTTGCCGCCTCGCCAGCGGGTTGCGGCTCGAACAAAATGACGCCGGGCAGGCCGTTCAACGTGCTGGCCGTTTCCGGCTCCCCGGCATGTTCGGGGACGAGCGCGACCACCGCCGCCGGGACGTTGCTCCAGGCCACCAGCTCCAGTCGTCCGCCACGGGGCACGGATATGCGGGTCACGTCGGTTGATTGCTGCGGCGGCCGCCGGGCGTAGGCGGGAAAGACGACGCGGGCGTCGATCCGACGCAGTTCTGGACGCCGATAGCCCGTCAGGACGAATCGGCGGCTCGTCCAGCCTTCCGTTTTCACGCGATAGGGGCGGGCGGCTCGGTCGACCGTCAGGGTGGCGGTGAACGTCCGGCCGTCGAGCTGGCGTTGCATGGCGTGCCGCCGGCGGGATGCGCTTTCGCCGGAGACCAGCCACACACGCGTTTCGGGGCCGTGTTCGAAGACGGCCGTGATGACGACCGACGTGCCGAATTCGACTTCGGCGTCGCCGGGCTCGACGGTTGCCGTGAGTCGGGGTGTTGCAGTTGTGGGGCCGGCCGTTGCGGAGAGCTTCCAGCGCGCGGGTGCGGCGGAGTCCGTGTGGGCGCGTTGCCACGCCGTCGCAGTCGCCAAGGTCACCGCGAGTGCCGCCAGGCCGAGCCAGCCGAACGTCGGTCCGTTCGGTCGCTCGATGCGACCCCAGTCGTGATCGGCGGCGTGACGGCAGAGTTCTTCGAACAACAGGTTCTGCAACACGTGAAAGCGGCCCGTTCGAGGGTCGGGATGCTGCTCGCAGGCGGTCAGCAGTCGGCCGTCCAGTTCGGGGAACTCCATTTCGAGTGTCATGACGACGCCGGCGCGCAAAGCGGCGTCGCCGATGCACCAGCGACCGGGACCGGAAGACCACACCCCGCCGGACAAAACCGCACCGGCCGGCAGAAGCCCGCGACGGCGCGTGCGGCGATTCGCCGCTCGGACATACGCGAAGGCGCCGATCGAAAATGCGGCGGCGATCCCCAGGGCGGTGACGCACTGGCGGAACGCCGGTTGGGACAGCAACCCGCTGCCGGCGCGGCCTTCGGGCGGTGGCGGAGTTTCTCGAGGCGTGCGGAACGCGACCGCGGCGGCGAGCACGGATGCCAGCAACCAGCCCGCGGCCACGATCCGGACGACGTTTTTCCATCGGCGACGACAGACCAGTTCGCACAGGCGTCGTTGCAGTTCCACGTGCGCGGTGTCCGTGTGTCTGGAGACCGGTCCGGCGTTTTCTTCGACGGTCATCATCGTTCTCCGCATCCCTGCCGTTGCGACGCGTGTGACTCGTTCGCGAAGTTCGCTTCGTTGCCCCGGCACCGCCGATTCGGCGCGTTGTCCGCTGCCGATCCGCGCGATGGCGGGGACGCCGCCCCGGGCGATCGTCACGTGCCGGCTTGTGCGGTCGTACCCGGAGTGTCTTCGTCGGAGGCGCTCCGTCGGCCGGTGCAGCCGGCGGCATAGACGGTTTCCACCGCCAGCACGGCCACTGCCGCCGCCACGCACCACCACCACAACCGTTGCCGGGATTCGATGGAACGCAGTTCGGCCAACCGACCGTCGGGACGCGTCGACCTGTCCGCCGGCGCGATCGTCCGTCCGCGTCGACGGACCTCACCGTCAGTGGACCCAAGGGCCGGAGCTGCGCCCGGCGATGTGGCGTCCGGATCTCCGGAACGGGCACGAACGGGGATCCCCAGGGCAGTCAGTCGCGCGACGAGCGAACGCGACGCGGATCTCGGGCCGGCCGCGCCGGGCATCGTGTCGGCGTCATCGGGAGCGTCGGTACGGGGTGCCGCGTCGTGTTCGAGCGCGGCCGCCGTCGATTCGGCCAGCGGCCGGTTGACGGCGACGATCCACCGTCCCGAAGGCCATTCGACGACGTAGTGACCCGGCACGGCGGCGTCCTCGAACCGGATCGTCGGCGAATGGGGTTGCAGCGGGCACTGCACGGTGCGGCCGTCCGGACAGCGGATGACGACGTCCGCCGGATTCGGCGTAGACGCGACGCCGCCGGTGGGCATGTCGACTTCGATCGGCTCGCCGATTTCGAACATCGCCTTCCGCGGTACACGCCCTGCGGCGTACTCGGCCAGTCCGACCAGCAGCGGGACGAAATTCTTGGAAAGGGCGAGCTGGCCGTCGTCGGGCGTCCAACCGGCGGCCATCACCAACAGTCGACCGGTGCCGCAGCGGACTTCGATCAGTGCCGGGTCACCGGACTCGAATCGGGCGAGGGTGCGTACGCCCGGTGGGGCGGTTGGGGCGGTCGACGTTGCGTCGCCGGTGGGTGCCCGAGGTCCGGCGATGCGGATGTATCGCCAGAAGCGAACGTGAGTGAAGTCCAGCGGACGTGTCACGCCCGAAGGTGTCCAGATCGGATGCGGTGCGCGCGAAGCCCAGGTGACGTAGTCGAGGTCTTCGACCGGTTCGCTCCGCCAGCCCGGCCGGCCGGTCAGCGTTTCGAGCGTGCTGCGGTCATTGCGGTCGAGCAGAAGCAACGCGGTGCCGCCGCGCCGGATGAAACGGCGTGTCGCGGCGCATGCGTCGGTCGGCGGTGTGCCGCAGACAACGACGAGGTCGGGCGACACCGTGGTTGCCGAGCCGTCCGCAGGCGGCCAGTCGGTCGTCAGTTCGAGGCGGCCGTCGCTGGCCCGGCAGGCTCGGCGGAGGAAGTATCCGGCCGAAAGGGGCTTGTCGGCGCTCGGAGCGGCGTTCGCTTCGATCAGTGCGATCCGCAGTGGAACGGCCTCGGGGCGCGCGATGTGGCAGACGTTGTCGAAGGGGACGTCGTCCCCGTCGAGCGTCGCAGTGAGCGCGGCGAATCGGTCGAGGGCGTCGGGCAACGGCGGGAGGGGGACCGTCGTGGGGACGCCGCGAATCGGCACGACGATTTCGTGTTGCGGTCGGTCGTCGGCGTGTGGCGGAGCAAAGGCCGGGCCGAGGCGGATGCGCAGCGTCCGCGGATGCCACGGCGGGGAAACGTCGTGGCGGGTCGCCGCGGGCCGCGGGCGCCGATCGTGCGGCCCCGTCTCGGGCACGACGTGCACGACGAGTCTTTGCAGGACGAAGGTTCGTGGGTCGCAAAGCGGGTGAACGACGGCGTTGATTCGAGCGGACACCGTCGGAGGCGACGCCGAGTGCAGTTGAAGCGGAGCGTTCGCTTGCGCGACCGGCTGCCAACGGAGGGGGGCGGAAGTGTCTGCGGGGGACGAAGGCGCCGGCTGCCGGGACGTGTCCGGGCGAAGCGGACCGCCGGAGTACGCCGCATCGGCCTCCGTGGCACCGTGGGCTGCGGCAGCGGATGGGGCGGTCCGCCGCGACGGCGCTGCACTCAGACCGGCTTGCGTCCCGAGGTCCCCTGTCGCCGGATGCGGCACGCCTCCGACGCGGCGAACCGCGACCGCGACGTCCTCGGGCCAGGCGACGCCGTTCAGCTCGTCGAGCACGACGTCTTCGCGGGCGTCGGTGACGAGCGTGACCGTCCAGTCGTCGGACGGCGTGCTGCTGCGGAGCGATTCGGCGATCCGGACGGCGAGGTGTTTCAAGGCGCGGTCCAGCCGGGTGGGCCCGTGCGAGGGGCCGCGATCACGCAGGCGGTCGGCAACGACGGCGGCGCGACGCGGCGGCGGGAGGGCCGAAGATTCTTCGAACGTCAGCAACGGCTCGACGGTCGCATCGAAGGCCAGCACTTCGACCGAGGTCCCTGCGGGTGATTCTTTCAGCTCCGCAGCCACGGCGGCGAGGGCCGCCGGCCAGGCGTCGCCACGGTGCATGCTGGCACTGCGGTCCAACAGGATGCTGTGCCGTGGTGCCGGCCCGTTCGCCGGCAGTGTGTGTGCATGCCACACGGGTCGGACGAAGGCGGCCACCAGCAGACCGATCGCAGTGAGTCGCAGCGCCAGCAGCAGCCAGTCGTCGACGCGTCGCCGCGTTCGCGGGCGGACCGGCGTGGCATGCAGGAATTGAAGGCTGCTGAAGACCAGCACGCGTCGCGGGCGTTGCCGCATCAGGTGCAGCAACACCGGTCCGGCCAGGGCGAACGCGGCCAGCATGTACAGCGGAGCGAG
>RFHO01000145.1 GCA_003696385.1 Planctomycetota bacterium
CTTCAGTCGCGGATCGGTCTGCAGGTCCAGCGATCCCAGGCGTTCGGCGAGCGTCCCCGGGGTATCGGAAGGCGGCGTCGACGTCCCCGGCGCGTCGTCGCCGACGTCGGGCTCGGCGCTGGCTTTCGACGCGGCGGCTGCGGCGGACGCTGTCGTTGCGGCACCACGGTTGGCTTCCGCGGCCGTGGCGGCCGCCGTGCGTTCCTCCTCGGCCAGCAACCGCTGGACCGCGCCGGTGGCGATCAGCATGGACCAGGTGAGCTGTTCGGCCGACAGCGGCCGTTCGATCGCCACGCGGTACGAGGTGGGCGGCACGGCGTCGGGGTCCGCGACACCTTCGGGCAGACGACTGCTTCGCTGGTACACACGGGTCTGGGCCAGTTCGCGCAGCAGCCACTTGATGTCGTAGCCGTGAGCGACGAATTCGGTGGCCAGCAGATCGAGCAGTTCCGGATGCGAGGGCGGGTTGTCCTTGTGGAACAGGTCCAGGGGCTCGACCAGGCCGCGGCCCATCAACAGCCACCACAGACGGTTGACGGCGTTGCGGGCGACGTCGGCGTTGTCCGGCGCGGTCAATTCCCGCGCCAGTTCGTTCAGCGGGCTGAATTTCGGCACGCCGGGGAAGCGGGTCTTGCGGTCCGGCGGCTTGAGGTATTCCTCGCCGGGCTTGAACACCGGAATGGTGATTTCGCGGCGGCCCGGCAGCCGCGGCCCGGTCTGGTGCGGCTCGCCTTCGAAGACCGACTGATACGTCAGCGGTGCCTTGACCGGCTTCTCGCCCACGGCCGGAAACTTTACGTCCGTCCGGATGAACGTGTGCTGGACGAACGCGAAAAGGCCCTGAAAGTCCCGCTGCTTGTACTCGTCCACGAACATGTGGTCGTGGCACTGGGCGCACCCGACATTCCGGCCCAGAAACAGCCTGCCGATGTCCGTCGCCAGCCCGGGATAGTCGGTGGGATTCTGGCCGTATTTCTCGAGCCGCTTCGTGATGAAAAAGGCGGCTCCACGGGTTTTCGGGTCGTCCGGATCGGCCGCAGCCATGTGCCGCAGCATCTGCGACCACGACATGTTGGTTGCGAATGCGTGACGGAGAAACGCGATCCATTCCGGATGGTGGCCACGGCGTTCCATCAGCATCACATGGAAAGCCTCGGCCATCCGTCGCGGGTATTCCGGACCGTTCAGCAGCGCGTCGATCAGCCGCAGACGCTTGTCGGGCGCGGTGTCGGAGACGAAAGCCCTCAGCTCCGCGGTCGTGGGGATCCGGCCGGCGAAATCCAGATACACGCGCCGGGCGAATTCGAAGTCGTCGGTCGTCGGGGCCGGCGAGCCGCCGGTACGCCGGTCGATCAATGCATCGATCCGTTCGTGCAGCGCAACGGCCGAGCGCTCCGCCGCCGCATCCGGCGAAGCCGCGACGGTGGCCGCCGGAGTGAGCAAACGGAGGCAGACGACCGCTCCAAGGACCGATTGCAGTGAGTATCGGGCAGGAATGCGCGACATGGCGGGGTGGACAAGCATGGGGCGGGTCCGCGGCATGGTGGTGTGTGCCAACGAAACGTGCTCAACCGCAACCTGGACGAATCAGGGCCCGCGGGCTGGTGATACATCAATACATGCTAATCCGTTTCCTGCGCTGCGCACAAGTCGATCCAGCGACGATCGAGCACCAATCGGGGCAAACCCCGAGTGTGCGGGTGGTTCTTCCGAGCGATACGGACATGTTGCCGAAACGCAACGTGTCCGCCGGTCGCGATCGACCGGTGCGATGCCGTCCCTCGGCACGTGCCGTGCACGCCGAATCGGTTGCCGGCCGAAGCCGTCGCGTCGCAGGCGCGCGCCATGGGGTAGCTTTCGGCGGTGACTTCCATCGCGCCTCCCACCGTGTACCGCTCGGTTTTCCTCAGCGGTCTTTGCCGGGACGGTGGCCGCGGGATCGTCGGTGCCACCACAGCCCCGGATGCCGCGACGTGGTCCGTCGGCCGCCGGGAATCGAGACAGCGAATCGAGGTGTCCGATGCACGAGGGTGCCGTGAATCGTCGAACCGAAATGCTGCAGGACCCACGCACCGCCGAAGAAGCCACGACGACTTCCCCGGACGAACGACAGCAACCGGGGACGACACGTTGCGGTGCGTCCGGCGGCGAGCGGAGCGAGGTTCTGGCACGCGTGGACCAAGCCACCCGGATGGTGCAGTCGCTGATGGACCAGCAATCCGCGGACGCTGCCGACGCGGGCGGCGAAGAGCCTCCTCCGGCCACAGCCGCCGCTGCGAAAGGGATGGCGCCGAGCGCCGCCGGCATCTCCGCAGCCGACGCGGCGTCGATCGGTCGGGAGCACCGCGAAGCGACCTCCGGCGACAGTCCGCATATCGCAGATTCCGATTCCCTGGCCGCTCTCGTCGACGCCTATGTCCTGGATTCGGATCTGCCGCCCGCCGAGTGGCTGACGCGTCTGAAGCTGGAACGCCCCCGGCGCGACATCCGCAGCCTTTCGCCGTTCACGCGCTTCATGAAGCGGCTGATGGACGTCGTAGTCGCGTCGACGCTGCTGGTGGTCTGCGCGCCGATCATGCTGCTGGTTGCGATCGCCGTGAAGCTGACCTCGCCGGGGCCGGTGATTTTCCGGCAAACGCGCGTGGGATTGAACCTGCGGGACCTTTCGCGCCGCGACCGCCGCCGGCGCCGTTTGCCGCCGCCGGATGGGATCGAGCGTCGCCGCCAGGCGGACCGCCGCCAGCAGTTCGCCTATGGCAAACCGTTCACGTTGTACAAGTTCCGCACGATGCGGGTCGATGCGGAAAAGGACGGCGCCCGCTTCGCCGTGAAGAACGACCCCCGGCTGACTCCCATCGGAGGGTTTCTGCGCCGGACGCGGCTGGACGAACTGCCTCAGTTGTGGAACGTGTTGAAGGGCGAGATGTCGATGGTCGGGCCCCGGCCGGAGCGTCCCGAATTCATCGAGAAGCTTTCGGCCGAAATCCCGAATTACCTGCAGCGGCTGGGACTGAAACCGGGCCTCACCGGGCTGGCACAGATCCTCAACGGCTACGACAACGACATCGAAGGCTTCCGCCGCAAAGTTGCGTTGGATCTGCTGTATCTTCAGAATTGCTGCCTGCGGAACGACCTGAAGATCCTGCTGCGGACCGTGCTTGTCGTTCTGACCGGCAAGGGGGCTCTGTAAAGGCGAGCCGTTCTTGATCCGCAGTGGGCGGTGCGAAGAAGCGGCAACGCCCGCCCGTGCGATGCCGCGCCCGCTCGGGAATGCAGTGCCCGGTGTCCGCAGACGCGCCGCGCGTGTTCTCTGCGATGGCCGCAAGACACGTCGTCGGGCACCCACTGTGGATGAAGGACCGCTGGATGGCCTGGAAATACCTGCACCGCCGGCGTGTCGAATTCGCCGACACGGACATGGCCGGCATCCTGCACTTTTCCCGCTACTACGTCTACATGGAGCAGGCCGAGCACGCGTTTTTTCGCTCGCTGGGGCTGAGCGTCGTGACGCGCCAGGGCGATGTGACCATTGGCTGGCCACGTGTCTCCGCTACGTGTTCGTTCCATGCCCCCGCTTTTTTTGAAGACGTGCTGCAGATCCGTCTGTTGGTCGAACGCAAGGGTGTGAAGTCCCTCACGCTTGCGTTCGAATTCGTCCGTGATGGCGAACGACTGGCCAAGGGCCGGATGAAGACCTGCTGCTGCCGTGTCCGCCCCGGACACCGCATGCAGTCGATCGCCATCCCGCCGGAGTTCGACGAACGGATCCAGGAGGCGCCGTCGGAAGCTCGCGATTTCGCAAACTGGACGGATCCATGAGCACGACTGCGGGAAACGGCGGCCTGCGGCGTCTTCGGTGACAGTCCGGTGCGTGCGGTCACCACGGAGCCGCACCAAGCGCATGAAGCGGCCGAACGTGGAGCTTCCGGAAGAGGTACGACGATGGAAACCGCGCCGCGATTGGGGCATGAACATCTGGGGTTCGGTGTCGGGCTCCGGACCGTCCATTACCCCTACATCCTGGAGCACTGGCCGAGCGTCGACTGGTTCGAGATCATCAGCGAAAACTACATGGATTCTCAGGGACGCCCGCGGTACGTCCTGCAGCAGATCGCGGAGCGGTATCCGGTCGTGATGCACGGTGTGTCGTTGTCGATCGGCAGCACCGATCCATTGGACTTCGAGTACCTGGAAAAGCTCAAACGGCTGGCCGGCGAAGTCGCCGCCCGATGGATTTCCGACCACGTCTGCTGGACCGGCGTCGCCGGCGTCAACGGGCACGACTTGTATCCCGTGCCGTTCACCGAAGAGACGTTGCGGCACATGGCCGCGAGGATCCGCGTCGTGCAGGATTTCCTCGAACGGCCGCTGGTGCTGGAGAACCCCTCCAGCTACGTCACGTTCCGCGGTTCGACGATGACCGAATGGGAGTTCATTTCGGCGCTCTGTGAAGAAACCGGCTGCGGCCTGCTGCTGGACGTCAACAACGTTTACGTCTCCGCGGTGAACCACGA
>RFHO01000146.1 GCA_003696385.1 Planctomycetota bacterium
CCGTCGGATAGAAGTTGATGTCGATGACGTTGTCGAGCATCCGCATCGCCGTCCGCACGGTGTCCTCCAGCAGCTGCAGGTCCAATTGACCGTCACGGACGTGCGCGCGGAGATTGACCGAGCCCAGGTTACACACAGCAGTCTCTTCCGGCGACGTGTTGAGCAGGATTTCGGTGCACAGATTGCTGGAGTGAATGACTCCCACATGGTCCTGTGGCGAGCGTATGTTGGACGGATCTTTCCACGTGATCCACGGGTGGCCTGTCTCATAGAGCCGCGTGAGCATCTTCCGCCACAGCTCCACGGCCGACACTCGACGGAACAGCTTGATTTTGCCCTCGTCCGCGAGTCGCTCGTAATGCTCGTAGCGCTCTGCGAACGCACGGCCGTACAAGTCATGAAGATCCGGCACCTCGTCTGGGCTGAACAACGTCCACTGTCCGTTTTCGCGCACCCTCTGCATGAACAGGTCCGGAATCCAGTTGGCGGTGTGCATGTCGTGCGTCCGCCTGCGTTCATCGCCGGTGTTTTTGCGAAGATCCAGGAATTCCTCGATGTCCAGGTGCCAGGTTTCGAGATAGGCACAGACGGCACCTTTCCGTTTGCCCCCCTGGTTGACCGCGACAGCGGTGTCGTTCACGACCTTCAAGAATGGGATGACGCCCTGACTGCGCCCGTTGGTTCCGCGGATGTGTGCATTGGTCGCTCGAATCCGCGTCCAGTCGTTGCCCAAACCGCCGGCCCACTTGGAGAGTCGTGCGTTGTCTGCAATACACTTGAAGATATGCTCCAGATCGTCCTGCACCGTCGTCAGGTAACAGGAACTGAGCTGCGGATGCGGAGTCGCGGAGTTGAACAGCGTGGGCGTCGCGCAGGTGAAGCGGAATGTCGACAGCAGATTATAAAACTCGATGGCCCGCTTTTCCTTCTGCTCGCCTTCCCGAAGCGCAAGCCCCATGGCGACGCGCATCCAGAAATATTGCGGCGTCTCGATCCGCCGCTCGTCAATATGCAGCAGGTAGCGATCGTAAATCGTCTGCAGGCCGAGGTATTTGAAGAGGTCGTCGCGTTCCGGACGCAGCGCTTCGGCAAGCTCCGTGAGGTTGAACTGCCGCAGCTCGTTGCTCAATCGATCGGCCATGATGCCGTCGATCACGTAGTGCTCGAACTGCCGCCGATACGCTTCCTGCAATTCATCCGCCGGAGGGACGCATCCGAGTGCTTCCTTGCGGATGACCATCAGCATCAGGCGTGCGGCGACACGATCGTATGCCGGATCGCGCTCGATCCGGGCGCGTGCGGCCAGGATCATGGCGCGGTAGATCTCCGCCACCGAAATCCCGTCGTAGATCGACCGCATCACCTCCTCGGCCAGCTCGTCGACCGAACACCATTCCTCCAACCCCGCGCACGCTTCCACCAACCGCTTCCGCATCCGCTTCTCGTCGAACGCAACCGGCGTGCCGTCTTCCAGCACCACGTGCATGCGGGGAGCGGCCTCTTCCTCCTCGAAGCTGCTCGGAGTCCGCAATGCCCGCAATTTGGCATGCTCGGCACGATAGACGATGTAGCGCCTGGCGACCCGGAAATGGCCCCGCTGCATCAACTGCATCTCGACATGATCCTGAATGTCCTCCACACCGACGCCTTCCGGGCTGCTGGCCGCTTCGGCGACCTGCCGACAGACCTCCTCGGTGAGTTCTTCGATTTCCCGCCGGATCGATTCATCCAGTATCTCCGAGGGCGGCAAACCAAGCTCCGCCTTGAACGCCTTGCCCACCGCACGCGAAATCAATGCCCGATCGAACGCCACGCGCCGTCCGTCTCGCTTCCGCACGACCCAATCCGTTTCCGCGCGAATCATCGGCAACTCCCTCTCCTCAGCTTGCCTTGCCGCTTGCGGCACCTGTTCCCGGCCTCGGAAACGACCGGAAAGTGAACAGAAAGACACATCCCGGACACCATCGCGAAACGCGAGCCGCCCCATTCGCCCGACACGGGACCACGCCGGCGCTCCGCCTGCCGCGGTCCCAGCGACCGGTTCGAATCGCCACTCCTCTCCCTGCGGAATCCGATGTTTTTCCTTGGTACGGGCAGGAGCTTTCGGGACGTGTTCGCCTTGGATGTGTCTCTCGCCAGCAATACAACCCCTGCCTGCATAGATCGTCCACAGACCACAAAATACAGTAGCGAAAATTACTGTCAACACAAGATACAGTATTTTCTGCCGTTTTTATTCACGTCATTTTCCCAGGACTGGGCGCGCAAATTGCTCGTCACCACCCGCAGCATCCCCAGATAACGCAAGCGCGGAACACTCGACACAATCAGCCTGATCTGAACGGCGATCGCCCATCGCTGAACTACGGTTCCAAGCGTGCAGAGATCCTTGCTCCGCTGTGACGCGCACGACGGTTGGCCGCTCTTGGAAAGTCGGATGCCGCGCGCACATCGACTCGAGCGGACGTCAATGGTGTACATTGAACACCACCATGCCGGACGCGCGTCGCACCGCGGAGCAACCCCGAAAACCGTGCTCAAAGGACCGGCGACGGGTACATGGCCGGACAACAGCGCGATCACAGCATCGCGTTTGCAGCACGACGGCACGAGTTGCGCGCGGACAATTGACCCTCAGCGTGTCCGAAGTTCGGCCCGCCACCGGGTCACGCACGTGGGATCCTGCATGAACGCGGTGGCCGTCTGGACCGCGGTCGCCCCCGCGCTCAGATACCGTCGGATGTCATTCGCGGAGAACACACCACCCACGCCGATGATCTGCAAACCGGCGTTCCGCCGGGCCACGATCTCCGCAAACCGCTCCACCTGACGCAGCGACGCGTCGCGAATGGCCGCGCCGCAGATTCCCCGCAGTCGTCCGTCGAAGAGCAATTCTCCAGCCCGCCCTGTCACGCGCGCCGCGATGCTGTTGGTCATCACCAGAGCGTCGGTGAACTCACCGAGCGCATCGACGAGCCTCCGGCACAGTTCGTCGTCCGGGAGGAATCCCAGTTTCACCAGCAGCGGCGTGCGTCCGATTGCGCCGCGGATCGTCCTGGCCACGTTTCGTGCCGCAGCCGGATCATGTTGCAGGTGCGCGTCGGGGGTGACGACATTGGGACAAGAGAAGTTTGCTTCGATGGCGTCCGCGCCGGCCTCGAAGGCCCAACGTGCGCAACGCGCGAAATCGTCGGCCAGCGCATTTCGACCGTCTGTGGAACGCACGGTTCCCACGACGGATACGACGAGTTTCTGCGAAGGCGCCAGTCGCTCGCGCGCCCAACGGATGTCGCGCCGCCAGAGCTCGGGCGGCTGCGACGGCATCCCGAACGAAACGGCCCACGTCGGCCGATCGTGCTCGACGGCCTGCACCGTCTGACCCAGCCGATCGAGTCGTCGCAGCTCGACCGGTTGCAGGTTCGGCAGCGGGTGGCTCGCTCGCCAACGCGAGCGGACCGTCTTGTGGGTGAGCACGTCGAAGCCGCACCGCGCCGCGTACAGAATCCAGCGACCGTTCAGCAAAGGCCCGGCCGCAACGGCACAGGGCAACGAAACCGCCCAATCGAGGTACTTCCACGGCCCTCCTTTTTCGCCAACCGGCGTGGTCGCGGCGCGGTCGCACGTCGGCGGCGGAACCCGTACATGCGACCCGTTGGACACGATGCCTTCTTCGGCCGACGCTTCCGCTGCCGGCGGCGCGTTTTCGAAATTCCACAGATAAGTCTGTCGGCGATCGTATCGGTAGGCCGGAACGGAGGAAGCCACGGTCGCAATCAGCCTTGCTTGGTGCCACATCTGCAACCGACGCGCCCGATCATCGCACGGGCGAGGGACGCGGCACCATCATCCGCCAGAATGCCGCGCGCGGAACGGCGCGCGTCCGCCGCGTGCCGACGTCCATTCCGATCCGCGCGGCCGACGATCCAAACAGAATCTGCAGATCGGAACTGTACGCCGACAGACCCTCGTCAGGCATCGGACCGACGGTCTGCCCGAACAGGGTATTCAGGTCGGCGTCCTTGTCCCAGCCCACGTTGTGCAGGATGAAGTCCCGTCGCCATCCGCGCGGTGGGGGATCCACCGCGGCGAACTCGACCGTCAGTTCGTCACCGGAAACGAGTACGGCACAGCGGGCATCGTGTTCGCGCACCAGGTCCGTGACGGGGCCGTATTGCGTGGCAAATCCCAACATGGGCGGCCAGCGCGGTTCCCGTTGCAACCGTTCGTATACGTAGCGATCCGGGCCGTTGTGGTCATGGTCCCGGCGCGCCGAAAAGCCTCGATAATGCAGGTCCGCATACACCAACGGGCACTCCTGCACGCGCATGGGAACGTCCGACCTGTCCACAGACACGGCGATCTGATCCCAGCATATCTGCATGCTGCTGCGCAATTGGAGACGAAGCGGGCCACGTCGATGGTGCGGCTGTAGCACATTCGTCAGATCGGCCACGATGGTCTTGGTCTTGCCGCCGGGAAACCCCAGCGTCACCGCCGCCCGCCGCCACTGGCCATCCGGTGCGGGCAGCCAAAGCGTCGGTGGGGCGGGAATCGTTGCGGGGGTGTGCTGCGACAGAGCCAGGTTGATCGACGTGTCCGTCGGTTTCATCCACGCGGTCATGATCAGTCGCACGGGATTGTCACCGACCTCGGGGAATTCCAGTTCCACGACGTACGGTTCGGTAACCCCCTGACGCAGCACCCGTTCGAAGGGACGCGCATACCGGTCGTCCTCGTCGATCAGTTCGGGAAGCAGGTTACGGCCCACGTGATTCACGGCACGGAGCGGGCGGACACGCTTCCGGACGCCGTGCAAACGGAACCGCGCGATTTCCGGCGGTCCGACCTTTTCGTTCGACAACACCTCCGTCTGCTCCGGATGGTCTACCGCAAGCAGACGCACCTGATCGAAATATGCCGCTTCCCAGAGTTCTTCGGTCAGTTGCAGTCGGTAACGGCCGTTCCACGGTGCGAGCCGGTCACCGCGAATCAGCAGGTATTCCCAGCTTCGCGATAGCGCGAACCGCCCTTCGGCGACCTGCAATCCCACCGGAGCCGCCCACAGGCAATCGGTAATGAACACGAAGCGCTCGCCGTCCCACGTATAGAGGTACGGACAGGATCCCTTGAGCACCTGTTGTGCGCAGATCGGCTGGCGTCTGGCAGGACGAATGACGTGTTGAGGAACACCGTTGGTCCACAGGACGCGGACCGAAGTGACGTCCGGATCGTCGTCCAGGCCGAAGCGTACGGACTGGCCGCGGACGACCCGTGCCTGATACCGATGCGGCGTGCGGCATTCGATCAGGCTGCCGATGGCATGGATGTTCACTCGCATGCTCGGTTGCTGCGGACGTCGATCCGGATCCGCTCGGGGAATCACTTCGACCCACGGATTGGCATTACCGCCCAGATTCTCCATCAGGTGGACGGCCCGACGCCGGACCACCAACAGGTCGTCGTCACCGTCGCGGTCGACGTCCGCAGCCAGGCAGCGTCGGATTTGTCCCTCACCCGGGCGGGCTTCGGGGACCCTCATTTCCACCGCAGCCCGTTCGAAACGGCCGCCCGGCAAGCCGCGAAGCAGCAACAGTTGATCCGCGGACCACGCCAGCAGATCCATGTACGAGTCGTTGTCATGATCGAGCGCAATGAGCCCTTCGGCGCGGAAGTCGTCGACCAGCCGATCGTTTCGGCGCGTGACCCGGCCGGCGTCGGGATTCGCCGTGCACCACACGCGAATACCGTCGGTCGTCGCAGCGGCAATGTCCCACGAAGGGTTCCCGTCCGCTTCGAATACAACGAACGCCTTCGCAACCGGATCGCCCATGTCGGCCGTCGGCGGGTGGTCGAGTGGCGCGCGGATGCGAAACCGCCCGTGCAGGATGTTCTCGACCCACACGATGCGATCGTCCGCAGACAGTGCCAACAGATCGCTCGCCACGTTCCGGTCCCAATCCACCAGTGTCAGCGAATGCAAGCCGACGAAGTCTTCGGGAGGTCCGGAACGTTCCGAAATCTCGGCGAACGTGCCGTCTTCGCGGTTGATCCAGAACCGCGTCCGCTCGGCGGTGGCGACGACCAGATCCAGATCACCGTCGTGGTCGATGTCCGCCGGCACGAGCTCACGGATGCCGGCAACCGCTTCGAGGCCGCTGCCGCCTTGCGGCCAGGGCTCGAATGGTGAGCCGACCCCGTCCGCCGAATGCAGGATCGTCACACCGTCGTCCGTCCATGCCACGATTTCGGGCACCGCGTCTACGCAGCCGGGAGCCGAACGGGCGGCCCGTTCCGCCGTCTGTGGCTGTGCACCCGCAGCACGCTTCGCGGCGGAATCAACTGCAGAAACGGAATCGGGCCGGGGCTCGGCCGCCGGCGGTCGCACGGCGTCGCGATCCAGGTCACAGGCTGCCAATCCGCGGACTTCGGACGGCAGCGACACCGACCACGCTTCCGCCCAGCGGCCATCGGACTGTCGCCGCCGGAGCTGAAGGCGTCGCTCGAACGCGATCGCCAGTTCGGGAGCGCCGTCCAGATCGAAGTCCGCGATGCACGTCTGTGGGGTGACGTCGTCAGCGTCCGTGCTTCCGGCAGTGGGCTGGGTGTTGCGGCTTTCGCGGGCATCGTCACGGGGTCGATCGACCGCGTCGCGTCGGGGTGCTTCCCAGCGTTCCGAAAACTTCCGCACAAACCGCACGGGGACTTGCGCAGGTGGGGTCGGCAACGGGACTCGTTCATCGGAAACGGCCACGACGTATTCCAGCAGGTGCGGAGCAGCCCGTCGTCGGTCAATGAGCGTGGCCACTTCCGGACGCAGCAGGTTGGCGATCACGCGAACGTTCCGGACGACCACCGTCCACTCGTTCCGACCGATCGCCGCGGTGGCTTCGTCCGCCAACTCGAGCAGATCAATGTTGCGGATCCGCTTGAGTGTCGCAGCGAGGGGGCGCAGCACCGGACGCGCGTGCTGCAGAGTGCGTTTCAGCTCAGGATCGCGATCGGTCGCCTGATGGACGAGCAATTCCGACAGCAGAAACAGGTTCTCCGGCTGTTGGTCATAGGCATGACGCAAGGCCTGCTTGGCCAACGACTGAATCTCGGGATCGGCCGAGCGGCGGGCCGCGAGATAGAGTTCTGCGTGAAGCACCAATGAGTCGGGAAACGCGCGGGTCGCTTCCTGAAGCAACCGCACGGCAGCGGTTTCGTCACCTTCGAGAATGGCCAGTCGAGCGCGGAAGAGTTTGGCGAGCGGATCGCCGGGCGCCAGCGTCTCGAACCGGCTCACCGCCTCGCGGGCCCGCGCCACCGCCGCGGCAAACCGATCGGGCTGCCGCGTCCGGTCGATCTGGTCCGGCCCGGCAGCCAGCAACGCCGCCACGGCGAAGTTGCGGACAGCTTCCGGGGAGTCCGGCGACCGAGCGACGATGGCCTGCAGCCGCTGGGCTGCCGCTTCGTACTGCTGGTTCTCCAGTTCGGCGACCGCCAATTGCAGATCGACCACCTGGCGTTCGTCCAACCCGGAAGGGCCGCGACCCCGGTTCCACCACGCAGCCAGACCGGCGAGTATCGCCAGCGTCAGCCCAACCGCTACAATCTTCAGGATACGGTTCATCAGTCGTCTCCGGCGGCCGGTGAGCCCCATACATATGTACTGGCCTGCGGCCAAACGCGCTGGTTTCCGGGCTCCGGTTCGTCCGATTCGACGGCACGGGCCCGTTCCGAGGGCCGGTGTTTTTCCCGACGATCGGCAGTCGTGCAGAACGCCCCAGCCGCATCTGAATGTTCTGGGCGGCGGTGATTGTAGCGTGTGCCGACCCGACGCAACCGTCGGCGTCCTGCGGCACGGTTCCGCTCCGTGTCGGCCCCAGACCGTACCGGCCGTCATGATGCAAGTTGAAGCAACGACCATGCACGTCGAAGCAGCTTCGATGAGACAACGATGCGACCTGCGTTGATTCAGCAGCAAGACCAACTGGAAGACTTCTGCGAGGAAATCCGCAGCCACGGGATCGTGGCCTTCGACACGGAGTTCGTTTCGGAGGACACGTACCAGCCGGAGCTGTGTCTCGTGCAGCTGGCGACGCCCGAGTCGTGCGTGGCCGTCGATCCGTTCGTGGTGGATCTGGCTCCGTGGTGGCAATTGATGTGCGACCCGGCGGTCGAAGTGGTCGTCCATTCGGCCAAAGAAGAAGTCCGCTTCTGCCTGCGTTACGCCAACGCGCCGCCGAAGAACCTCGTCGATATCCAGATCGCCGAAGGGCTACGGGACGTCAGTTATCCGCTGAAGTACGAACGGCTCGTGGCCCGCGTGCTCGGCCGTGAGCTTTCCGGATCCGAAACGCGCAGCAACTGGCGAAGGCGTCCGTTGAGTTCGCGGCAACTGGAGTACGCTCTGGACGATGTGCGTTACGCTCTGGAAGTCTGGCAAATTCAACGGGCGTCCCTGCAGGAGAACGATCGTCTGTGGTGGGCGGAAGAAGAATTCCGCCGGGCCGTGGACCGCGAGGTGACGGAGTTTGCCGATGGGGACTGGCGTCGGCTGCGAGGGTTGCACAACCTGCGGCCGCGGGAACTGGCGGTCGCGCGCGAGCTGTTCTATTGGCGAGAACAGGCGGCTCGCGAGCGGAACCTGCCGGTGCGGCGCATCCTGCGGGACGACCTGCTGCTGGAATTGGCCAAACGAAAACCGACGACCCGACGAGAACTGCTCTCTGGCCGCGACTTCAATCGGCGCAACATCCAGACCAACGCTTCGGATATCCTGCAGTGCATCGAACTGGCCTTGGCACTGCCGGAAGACGACCTTCCTGCACCGGCCCGCCGGCCACGCCGCAGCGACCGGGATCACGAAGTGGTGCCGCGGCTGCTCGGAATCGCCCTGGCCCAACGGTGTGCAGAGATGTCGGTGGCGATGAATCTGGTCGGCACCACCCGCGACCTGCACGACCTGATGGTGTGGCATCAACGCGGCCGTTCCGGCGCACCGCCGCTGTTGGCAAGCGGATGGCGAGCGCTGGTATGCGGTGATTACCTGACCGACGTGCTGCGGGGTCGCATCTGCGTTCGCGTCGACCCGCAAAACCCCCGCGCCATCCGTTTTTCACCGCACGAAGAACATCGCTGATGCAGCGTTGCCGGCGCTTCAGGCCGGCTCCAGGCTGCCGTCGACGTGATTCCTGCGCATCCCGGGTCGGGCTTCCGGTGGCGGAGAGAGCAGCAGCCGCAGCTCCAGCCGCTGGTCGTGCACGTCGCCCACGATCACCACGTCCGCGGCGGTCGACGACTGCCGCTCTTCGTATGCCTGCGGCATGGCGTTCCAAACGCAGCTGTAGACGCGCTGGAACCGTTCCTGCACGCCGAGCAGGTCGATCGCGAAATCGCAATAGCGCAGTTCGCCATCCCGTGGGCCGCCGACCGTCTGGGTCGCCCCGAGAAACAGCGTTACGCACCAGCCCCCCTCACCATCCGGTCGGCTGACATACCCCACCCGCGCCGTTTCGGTCACGGGAGCGAACAGTTGGGCGACGTCGTCGATGAATCCGACCAGCCACGCTGGGCGCAGGTCGTTCGCGCTCGACTGCTTCACCGGGTACAGCTCGAGCTGCCTCAACAGATGAGCAACGGGCACGTGTGAATGTGTCAAGGGTGCTCTCCTACGCTTGCAACGGCTCGATCTGGATCGGCATCGCGGATGGCCGCAGGCGTGCATCGCCACGCCAACCCGAAACTTCGTGGCAGCGGGCGTAGCGCCCCCGCATCCGGTTGGCTCAGCTTTCGTATCGGGCCGAGCAAGCCGCGCCGCGCAAAGAACTTCGTCAAAAACGTCCGGCGACCGGCGATGGTCGTCCGCTGTAACTGCCGAAGCGCTGTTGACGATCGGTCGGGAATTGTCGCGCTGCGCCGTCCAAACCTCACGAATCCGTTTCGACCGCGCTTGACAGACTGAACAACACCGGATCGTCCGAGCTGCGGCACTTCGGCACCACTCACCGCGTTCTGCACCGCGGGCCGCCAGGCAAGCAACGCCTCGGGCCTGCCCGGCTCGCACCGGCATCGCGGTGTGCCAGGCGGTACGCCCCGGAAGCAACACCGTGCCGGGCGTCGCTTCCATAACGCCCGCCCTTTCGCACGGGCCTGCACTCGACCGCCGCACCGGCGCCACCGACATGGGCGTTTCGTTGCAGCAAATCCGACGGCGTGCGAGAACCGGCACGCTCCGTACCATCAGCGAAACATGTCCGATCGGCGGAAGACGACGCGAGTCCGTCGGGCGTCGGAATACCCGACGCGCGCAGCCATCCCGGCGGGCGGCCGCAACTGTTTGCCCGGCCGTTTGGGCGCCACTGCGGACACGTCTGCGAATGCCGTGTGGGGCAATACGGGGCCGAGCGTCCAGCGTCGCAGCCGGGCCGCCACCGGTGGCTTTCATCCGCCGGCGCACTCCGTGAGTCGTTCGGCCAGTCGCCGGAACACCGGCGCCAGCTCCGCTCGCACGGTCACCGTGGCCTCGGCATCCACCGGTGTCGGTTCGCGATTGATGATCACCACGCGGGCCCCGTTTTCGGCCGCGATCACCGGCAGGCTCGCCGCGGGCTGAACCACCAGAGACGATCCGAGGGCCAAAAAGAGATCGGCTTTCCGTGCCCAATCCGCGGCCTGTTCCAGCACCTCCGCCCGCAACGCCTGTCCGAACGACACCGTCGCGTGCTTGATGATTCCTCCACAGCGCGGACAAGGCGGCACCTGCCCGCGTTCGCGAAACTCGGCCACCCAGCGATCCGCTTCGTCACTCCAGTCACAGTTCAGGCAGGCGACGAGGCGGGCCGTTCCATGTAATTCCAGCACGCGGCGGCTGCCCGCCAACTGATGCAATCCATCGATGTTTTGCGTGATCACTCCGTGCAACAGGCCACGACGTTCCCAGTCCGCCAGAGAGCGGTGCACGATGTTCGGCTGAGCCCGGACGATATCATCGTGCGCCTCGGCCTTTTGCCTCCAGTATTCCCGACGCGCCCGTTCGCTGCTGAGGAATTCGTCGAAATACACAGGCCGGCTGCGGGACCACACGCCGCCCGGCGAACGAAAGTCGGGGATGCCGCTGTCCGTACTGATTCCCGCGCCCGTCAGCGCAACACCGAACCGGGCGCCGCGGATCCACTCGGCGATGCGGTCGACCACTTGCAACCAATCCGTTGAATCCGCGGGTGGATCGGTGGCCGGACCGTCGCCGCAGCACTGCTTACCCGGCCGCGGGTCTCCCGCCCGGAAGCCGTTGCGGACGTCCATGCCAGGTCCCCCTCAAAACGGCGGCCGTGACGCGGCCGGCACCTCCCGGTGGCCCTGCTCTCAGCACTGCCCCACCGCCGACGCGGCAACCAGCCGCTGCAGCAGACTCAACAACCGATCGTGCTGGTACGGCTTGATGAGATATTCGTCGGCCCCGAGCTCCATCGCTTTCTTGCGGTGCTTTTCGTTGGCGCGGGACGTAACCATCACCACCGGAGTTTGTGCGAATTCCGGGGACTGTCGCAACCGAGCCAGCAGCTCATAGCCGTCCATTCGCGGCATTTCGATGTCGAGCAGAAAGACATTGGGCCGCACCTCCAATGTCCGCAGGCGTTCCAGAGCGTCCACGCCGTCTACGGCCTCGATCGCCACCCAGCCGGCGGTTTCGATCAGCTTCACCGTGACCCGCCGCACGCTGACGGAATCGTCCACGAGCATCACCACCGGCGTCTGCACCGAGACCGTGCCGTGCGCCGGAACCTGCACTCGCGGCACACGGGCGTCCTCTCCCAACAGCGCGGCCGGATCCAGGATCGGCAGAATCGTGCCGTCGCCCTGAATCGTCGCACCAATCAATCCCGGAACGGATTGCAGGTGTGATCCCAACGACTTGATCACGATGTCGCGTGCACAAACGACTTCTTCGACGACGAAGGCCGCACACCGCTCTCCCACGCCGACGACGACCACCGGCCGCTGATCGGTGCTTGTGTCGGCATCCCGTGGCGTCCCCAGGACATCTGCCAGGCATCGCAGTTCGATCGACTCACCGTCGCGGTCCCATTGGCCCGGTTCGTTCGGCGGCGGCACGCGATCCGCGGCCAACGTGCCGATCTGCTGGACGCATCGCACCGGCAGAGCCACGTTCAGCTCGCCCGCGCGAACCACCAGTGCCCGCGTCATCGCCAGCGAAGTGGGCAGCCGGATGCGGAAGGCCGTACCGCGCCCCACTTCCGACTCGACGCGAATGCTTCCTTTCAGGTTCTGCACGCACTGCCGCACGATGTCCATTCCCATGCCGCGTCCGGACAGTTCGCTGACGCGTCCGGCCGTCGAAAATCCCGGAACGAACAGGAGCTGGCGGAGTTCGTCCTGGCCGAGCGTCGCGGCCGTTTCGGCGCTGAGGAACCCACGAGCGACGGCGGCCTGTCGGATTTCTTCGGGATCGATCCCGACGCCGTCGTCTCGGACGGTGATCACCACTTGCGTGCCTTCATAGCGGGCATACACCTCGATCTGCGCCGGCGTCGGCTTGCCGGATGCCCGCCGTTGCTCGGCCGGCTCGATGCCATGGTCCACCGCATTGCGCAACAGATGCATCAGCGCCTCGGCCACAGACTCCAGCACACCCTTGTCCAGCTCAACGTCCTCGCCACCGATGTGCAGCGCGACCTGCTTGTTGGCCTGCGCAGCGGCGGCTCGGACCGTCCGTTGCAATCGCGGTGTCAGCGTGCCGAAGGGCACCATCCGCACCCGAATCAGCCCCTGTTGCACTTCACGCAACAGCTGGCCGTGCCGCGTGAGAAGATGGTCGCATTCGCCGATCACGTTGCGCAGCTCGTGACCGATCGTGTGAACGTCGTTGGTCGACTCGGCCAGCGAGCGCGTCAGAAGGTGAAACTCGGTGTAGCGGTCGAACTCCAGCTCGTCGAATTCGTCGAGCCGCGATGGAGCGGACGTCACGATGCGGCCGTCCGGAACCTGAATCGACCCGAAGTCGATCCGGCCGCCCAGCGCACTGACGCCGTAACGGGCTTCCATTTCGTGGACGATCCGCCGCAGACGCTCGCACGTCATCCGCAGCTCGTCGACGAAACCCGTCAGTCGCGAGAGCTGCTGCTCCAAGCCGGCCCGACCAATGACCATCTCGCCGACGACCTGGGACAACCGCTCCACACGATCCAAGGGAACACGGAGCAGCCGCGTGGCAAGCGTGTCGCCGGCATCCGCTTCGCCGGAAGCGTCCCTTTCGTCGTGGACCTCCTCGCCCGTGGGCGCCGTTCCCTCCACAGTGGATCGCGCGATGCCCTCGTCCGCGTCGCCCGGCGGCTCATCGGTTTCACCGACCTGCTCCTCGGCATCATGGCTGGCTCGTTCTTCAGCGTCCCGATCATCGGCTTCGGCGCAGGCCGCCTCGCCCGGAGCATCTCCCAGATCACACGTGGCGGCGTGCAATTCCTGAAAGAGATCGAACAGGCGCTGCGGCATGGTCTCCGCGTCGAAGCGTCCGTCGACCAGCTCCAGCATCAGGTCGGCCGCGCGGTACAAAAGTTGGATCACGGCCCCGTCCGGTGTGATTCTCGACTCGGCGAGCCGGTCCAGCAGGTCTTCGGTCCGGTGCGCGAGGCGGGACACCGTGTGTATCTCCACCGCACCGGCTGCCCCCTTCATCGTGTGGGCGGCACGACGCACCGCATGCAGCGCTTCGCCGTCCTGCGGCTGCTTTTCCAGGCGCTCCAGCGCAGCGTACATCGCCTGCAGATGCTCTTCGGCCTCCTCCACGAAGATCTGCCACAGCTCCGCCGGCACATCGCGCTGTCGGGCCAGCTGCTCGGCGCAGGCTTCGACCGACCGCGTCTCCCAATCGGCGGCGGCGTTGTCCTGACCGGCGTCGAACGTTTCTACCGTGGCCGAACCGGCCACTTCCCGCTCGATCAACTCCAGCAGCGACTCGGTACACGTCCGCAACATCTGCAACGTATCGAGCGAGACGCGTCCGAAACCACGCCCCAGCCGGTCGAACAGCATTTCCATCCGGCCGGCCAATTCCGCGACGTGCTCCATGTCCACGTTCGTCGCCGCCAGGCGGACGTTGCTCAGCTTTTCCCGCAGCGCCGGCAGGCAGGATGCGATCTGCCGGCCCGCGACGGACTTCCGGAACCGCCCCTTGGCGTCGGCGGCTCCACACAGCTCCTGCAACAGCGTGTCCACTTCCGAAAGCGCATCGAGGGCGCGGCCGGCAAAATCCATCCGCCGCCGTGTCACTTCGTCCAGTTCCTCCCTGCCGAAATCGGCGAACTCCAGTCCGTCACCTTCGAAAACCGCCGGCAGTTCCGGCGCTCCGCCGCCGTCGTTCGAACACGCCGCTGCGCTCGTTGCCGTCCCGACCGACTGCGCTGCCTCCTGTGCAGCGGCCGAATCGTCATTGTCGAGCTGCGCCGCCTCATCATGTGCGCAGACGGCGTTGGCATCCGCCGGCTTTTCGTGGGGTGATCGAGCACCCATCCGGAATTCCTCCCCTGACACAGGCAGTGGGTCGCGCCGCCGCGCGACGCCGCGCCGTTCCCGGCACCATTCGAACATGTCGGCCGCTTTCGGGTGCCACGGTCATCGCGCGGACTCACGCAGTTGTGAAAGCAGACCGCGGCCCTTGCGCAAGATTCCACTGGAAAGCCGCCAGACTTCCTTTTCCAAAGAGTCTTCGTCGTCCTGAAACTCGTCGAAAATACTTTCCCCGCCCGCTGACGTATCGCCGCTCTCAGGCAGCAGGAACGTGCTCACCGAAGCGCTGAGGCTTTCGGCCAGCGTCGCCAGATGCTTGGCAGCCGAAGCAGCTTCGCGCGCCCCGGTGGTGGTCTCCTCGGTGACGCCGGCAATTTCCTGCATCGCCTCGGCGATGGCGTTGGCTTCCGCAGCCTGTTCCTGCGTGGCCGCGGAGATCATGTGGATCAATTCGGCCAGCTGCTGCGAGACCTGATCGATCTCTTCCAGTCGGCCCCCCGCGTCGGCCGCCAACCGGGATCCCTCCACCACCTCGCGCGTGCAGTCCTCCATCGCGGCGATCGCCTCGGACGTGTCCCCCTGGATCGCTTTGATCAACGACTCGATCTGACGCGTCGCCTGGTGACTGCGATCGGCCAGTCGCTCGACCTCCTCGGCCACCATGGCGAAACCTTCGCCGGCTTCACCCGCCATCGCGGCCTGGATCGACGCATTCAACGCAAGGATGCTCGTGCGGTCGGCGATGTCGCTGATCAGCTGGACGATCTCGCCAACCTCCTGAGACGTCTCGCCCAACCGTTTGATCCGCTTCGCCGTGTCCTGAACTTTCTGCCGGATCCGATTCATGCCGGCGATCGTGTTCTGAACGGCTTCCGATCCGGCCACGGCGCTCCGCCGCGCGCGATCGGCCACCTGGTCGCATTCACCGGCATTGCGAGACACTGCTTCGATCGAGGTGGTCATCGCATCGACCGACTGCTTCGTCTGCGTGATCTGATTCGACTGGACTTCCGCTCCCAAAGACAGATGCTCGGTCGTCTGCTGGATTTCGTCGGCCGCCCGCGAAACCAGTCGAGTGGACTGCTTGACGTTTTCGATGATCTCGCGCAACTGCTCGACCATCTCGTTGACCGACTGCGCGATCTCTCCGGTCAGGCTGTCGTCCACCTCCGCCTCGACGGTGAGGTCCCCCGAGGCGATCGTGGCGACCTGTTGTTTCAGCTTCAGGACCGCCTGCTCCAGTCGCTCGCGCTCCTCCCGCGACTGAATCAGAGACAACGTGTTGTCGCACATGCGATTGAGCGCTTCGGCCACCGTTCCCAGTTCGTCGTCGTTGATGACCTCGGCCCGCGCATCGAAATCACCCTGAGCCACGGCCTGCAGCATCTTCATGATGCTCCGGGTCTGCCGGGTGAAGCTCCGGGTCACGATCATCGATACCAGCAGCACGGCCGCTGCGGCCGCTCCGGCAATCAACAGCACGGTGTCGATCACACGTCGCAGCGGCGCGTGCACTTCCGCCGCCGAAAGCTCCGAGACCACCGCCCAGCGGATCGGCCGCGAATGACCGGGATACCCGGGATGCACCGTCACCGGCCCCCATGACGCCAGCGCCGGATAGCCCCGGAAACTGGTCACCAGCCCGATGCCGTGCTGCCCTTTCAATGCCAACCGCACTGCTTCGTTGCGAATCGGCAACCCGGCCCGGCGGAGAAGTCGCGCCGTCTGTCCTTCGTCGCCGGAAATCGTCGCGGCTCGCACGCGTCCGTCCGGACCGATGACCAGGACGGCCCCCGTCTCTCCGAATCGCCGCTCCGTCAACAATTCCTCCAATCGCGACTGACGAACCGTACCGACCAGCACACCGACCACCCGCTCCGCCGACCGCAGCGGCGCCGCCACGTACGCAACCGGATCGCCGGCACGAGTCCCGTCGACCACGAAATCCGACATCGCCACCCGCAGCGTTCGCTCGCCCCCTTGCGATGCTCGTATGACCTGCGCCAAAGCCGTGTCGGCGTCGGTATCCTCGATCACGCGACGCCCCGGATCGGCATCCGGCCGCATTTCGAACAGCACCTCCCCCGCCGATCCCACGATCATCACGTCGTCCACGTGCGCCCGGGCGACCAACGCCGCGCAGGCATCCCAGACATCCCCAACGATCTTGTGAAGTTCCGCGCGCTCTCCCTCATCGGACCGCCCGTCATCGTCGAGCAGCCCATTCGGCGCCGGCCCCGGGGCCGCTTGTCGCTCGCTCTCGGCGCGGCGATCCGCGGGATCGCGCCACACCGACGACTCCGCGGTCGTTCGTTCGGCGGCCCGTTCCCGCAGCGCCGCGCGCAGTTCATCGAGGCTCCACCGCTTGGACGCGATACCGGTCCGCAGCCGTTCCGCAGCCGCCGCCAGGGACGCGTCACCGACCGCTCGCCGGATGTCCTCGTGCAGCGCCGCAAACGCGGCCGCCAGCTCTCGCGCCGCCGCATCGCGTTCCACCGACAAACGATCGAAAGCCGCCTGCTCGACCAGCTGCTTGCTCGTCCAGTAGAACGCCACCGCCATCCCGATCAGCGGAATCGCCGCAACGCTCAGCAGCCCCAGCCCCAGCTTCTGGCGGATGCCGGTCCGCCCGCTGGCTTGCAGTTCGCGCCCACCGTCCATCTCTACGCTCTCACGCGGATGATCGTCGCGATTCCCCGCATGCCTCTTGGTCATTGCTTCAGGTTCCTCACGCTTTTGCCGTCTTCGCCGAGTCGGAGTCCGCCCCGTCGATCGCCATGGCGGAACCGGCGTATCCCGGACGTCGCGTCAAGCGCAGCCACCAGCACGTCACCGCGCGGTTGCGTCCGCCAGCGGTGATTCGGCAAACAGGGCTTCGACGTTCAGCGGCCACACGATGGCTCCGTCGGCCACCGCCGGTTCTCCGACGAACCGCGCCATTTGGTCGGGGATGTCCTCGCCCGGAGGACCGTCTTGTCGCGCGGCAACGGGGCGCATGCCGAGAACACCGTCCACCAGCAGGGAAGTGACTCGCGTCCCGCTGGTGTCACGCACCACCACCACGCGCTGCGGACG
>RFHO01000147.1 GCA_003696385.1 Planctomycetota bacterium
AAAACGCCGCCTCACACAGTGGTGCTGCGGCGGGAGATGTGTGGCGTGGCGGCAAGTCGCGGCGATGATCGCTGCGCTACTTTTTCTTCTTTTCGGCACGCGTATTGGATCGCTGTTTGCTCTGCTTCTTCTTCGAGGTGTTCTTCTGGCCGCCGAAGATGCGATCCCACCCCTGCGCGAATTTCTTCGTCGACCCTGTGTGAACGGTGTAGCCGGTCATCGCTGCAATCTCCTGTTCCTCCAAGAAGTGGCCTGAGGATATAGTCCGCGTTTCCTGGAGACGACGACCGCCCGACCGATCGCGGGCGCGCACAGTATATCGTGGCTTTCGCCTCGGGCAACGAAGGGCACATGGGCTGATGACGGGACGCGAAGGTAACGGCGGACCGGGTCACGGTGAGCGGACCGCGTGGCGACTGAATCTGACGCCTACGGAGTCGCAGGGCCATTTCGTACGGGAAACGGACGCGATGCGGACGGAGCGGCCGTTCCGGCTGCTGGGGGTAACGGTTGATTCGGTGCGGTTCGTGACCGCTCATCCGTTGGAATCGGGCGAGCGGATCGACCTGGTCCTGGCCAATCCGCTGCAGCGAGTCCAGGTGAAGACGCGGGGCGAGGTGACGCGCGTCGCGCGACAGCCCGATGGCGGTATCGTGGCGGACGCGGCATTGCGTGTGCGATTGACGCCATTGATGGTCTCATTGCTGAAAATGGGCATCGCCCGCGCTGCGGACGACCGGAAGCAATCGTGAGCGGAACGGCCTTGGCAGGCGCAGTTCGGATTCCGCGTCGGCGATCGCACCGGCACCGCCTGCCGCGGTCGGAACACGGGGCTCGCCGTTGCGCGACCGCAACATCCGGGTTGCAGGAAATGCGGCGTCGGGTTCAGTCGAGTGACCGAGTGACAGCACGACGCAGGGGTTGGCTGCGAGACAAACGGGAACGCGGTCGATGTCACAGTGGCTGACCAGGACCGAGATCGAAGCATTGCTGGGGGCCTTGAGCGAGTCGTCACCTGGTCGGCATGGCGATCCGTCCGACCGTGGCGACGATTCCGATCCTTCCGTTCGATCCGATACGCTCGCCGCGCCTCGCGAGGCGAAAGATCACTGGCGAACCGTTGAAGCGGACGGCGGCGCCCGAAAAGCTGCCGAACTTCCGGAGCAGGTCGGCGAAGGGCTGAAATGGGCCGTGTGGAGCTGGGCCGGGACTGCGGGCGCAGAATTGTCGGAAGTCGAAGTCCATCCCGTCGACCGCAACGAATTCGTCCAGTGGCTGAACGAATTTCAGGGACGGGAACGCGCTCGGTTGCGATCGGTTCCACCGCGGCGCTGGGTGTGGCTTACCGGCGAACCACACGGAGGGGACGCGTTGGGCGACGCGAACGGACGCCACGGCGTCTCTGATGTCGGCGGCACGGCGTGCGTCTGTCTGGGAATTTCGGTGGCAACGGCCGGTGCGTTGTTGCGGCTGGTGCTGGGAATTCCGGAGGGGAGCGTGGCGCCGGGTGACGCGTTGACGGTCGCGGAGCGAGGGGCTGCCGTGGCGGCGGCGTGCGAACTGTTGCGATCCGTCGTTTCTGCCCTGCAGTGCGCGCGCAACACTCAGGACGGGAAGACGCCGCCGAGCATGAACGAGGTGGATGCCGCCGTCGAGCCGATCGAGGCATCCCACAATGGCATGCGGAGCTTTGCCGACATCGCACCAGAAGTGTGTTGTCGCGAAGCGGACGTCGACGCGGTCATCGCGGCGCTGTCCGCCGATCCGGCGTGGGTCGCGCAGGTCGACGTGGCGGCGAGCGGTTGCGTCCTGCAATTCGTCGTGGCTGGCGGACGGGGGATCGGCGGTTGCGAGGCGTGACGCCCCTCGGCTCCCCCGCAATGGACTCTGGCGGAACACGGGAGCGTCCCTCCGGCCGCCGCATCGATCGGCCGCCGAATCGCCGTGACGCACCATTTCGGACACGAAGCGAAGTCTGCGCGGACGGTTTCGCTCGTGGGGAGGTACAGCTCGATGAAGCGTTCTGCGCGGGAGCGGCTGACGACACACGGTGTGGGGAATCCGTGCGTAGGAGGAGCGTGGGAGGCGGTCCGCCGGTGTGGCCGCGCAGGCATCGGGCTGGCTGTGGTTGGGGCGGTGTGTACGGTTCTGTGCAGCGACCTTTGGGGCGTGGGAGATGGAGACAATGTGTCGGGGCCGGCTGATGAGAGGGACGCTGTACGGCAGGCGTTGGAGCGTGCTACTCGGGTTTCCGTCCTGGTGTTGGTCGACGGACACATGGCGGGCAGCGGGGTTTTCGTCGATCGGCAGGGGCTGGTTCTGACGGCGGCCCATGTGATTTCAGGAAAACGTACTGGCGTGCACGTCGTAGACGGAGCGGGACAGGAGTTCATTGCAGAGGTGCTGGCCGTGGACGATGGACACGACGTGGCGATTCTGGCGGCCAACGGTGCGCGGCCGGCAAGCTGGTTGAAACTTGCCGACCGTGCGCCGCGGTTGGGAGAGCGGATATTCCTGGTGGGCAGTCCTTTGTATCGGCATGGAACGGTCACGCCCGGCTGGGTGGCGCGCAACG
>RFHO01000003.1 GCA_003696385.1 Planctomycetota bacterium
CAGCTCCCTGAGCGGCTGCAGCGCTTCATCGACATCGGCCCCGATGACCACGCGGTCGGGCCTGGTGAAGTCGGCGATTGCGGCTCCCTCGCGCAGAAACTCGGGATTCGAGGCCACGTACACCGTCCGACCGGTCGCATCGCTCAGCCGTTTCTGGACCGTGCGATTCGTTCCCACCGGCACGGTGCTCTTGATGACCACCTGACAGCGGCTTCCCAACCGCGGTGCCAGCGCATCGGCGACCGCAAAAATGCCACTCAGATCCGCCGATCCGTCGGCGGCCTGAGGCGTGCCGACGGCAATGAACGCACAGCGGGCCTCGGACAGAGCTTCATCGTACGAGTCGGTGAACCGCAGGCGTCCCGCATGGGTGTTCCGCCGGATCAGCTCGTCCAGTCCGGGCTCGAAAATCGGCACGTCACCGCGGCGTAAGCGGGCGATCTTTTCGCTGTCGATGTCCAGGCACACCACATCGTTGCCGGCATCGGCAAAACATGCGCCGGTCACCAGCCCCACATAGCCGGTACCAATCATCGTCACTCTCATCGCTCCACCTCCGTTGCAGGGGCGCATCGATCGCCGGCACGTACCGTTGCCGGTGCTGTGAGGCGCCGGACTGGGGAACCCGGAAACGGTCAGCCGCGGACGGCAAGTGCAATCGTTCCGCCGCCGCGCTTCACCGGCTCTGCCGGGACCGATCACCGGCCTGGGTGCCGCGACGGTACCGCCGGTGAAAGGCAACCGGTGCAGTCCGCCGAAGGCGGTGCACCTGCCCGACGGCGTGTCTCATTCGTGCGCGGCGAGTCTCAGGGTGAGCGGAACTTCGAGACCGTGCTGCTCCATCAATGCGGAATCGCCCAGCACGGTCCGCGTCGGACCGTCGGCAACCACCTGACCGCGATCCAGCACGATCACCCGCGGGCACAGTTGCACGACGAAATCCAGCTCGTGGGTCGCGATCACCATTGTACAACCGCAGCGCTCCAAGATCCGGGTCAAGGTGCGACGTGCCCGCGGATCGAGGCTGCTGAACGGTTCGTCCAGTGCAAGGATCGCCGGCTCACAGGCAAGCACACCGGCCAGAGCCGCCCGCTTGCGCTCACCCAGACTCAGTTGCAGCGTGCTGCGATACTCGTAGCCCGCAAGCTCGACCTGCTCCAGGCTCCGCCGTACCCGTCGGACCACGTCCTGTTGCGAGAGGCCGAGGTTCAACGGTCCATAGGCCACGTCTTCTCCCACGGTCGGGCAGATCAGCTGGTCGTCCGGGTCTTGAAAGAGGAATCCCACGCAGCGGCGGATCTGGAAGACCGTCCTTCGGCACAGCGGTATGCCTTCGATGAACACCCGGGCCTCGGCCTCCGTGGGCAAATCACTGGGCAAAAGCCCGTTCAGATGCATCAGCAACGTCGATTTGCCGGCGCCGCTGGGGCCCACCAGCCCCACCCGCTCGCCACGCTGGATCGAAAGACCGACGCCCTTCAGGACGTCCCCGCCTCCGGGATAGGCGAAGTCCAGGTCGCGCACCGCGATCGCCGGCGCGAGCGGCGCACCACGCGATTCGCTCGACTCACTTGCCGATGCAGAACTTGCTGAAGATTCGATCGAGAATGTCATCGGTATAGACGAGTCCCAGAATCCGCCCCAATGCGTCCAGCGCCGCGCGGATCTCGATGGCCAGCAACTCCGGTCCGGCACAGAGCTGTTCCACAGCCGTTGCACTCGCGTTGGACGTCGCGGCGTCCACCAGGGCGTGCGCCCGGAGCAGCGCTTCTCGTGCAGCCCGCAGCGATTCCCGAGAACGCGCCGCCGTCGTGCCCACGATCTCACCGCGCCCGCCATCACGGCGAAACAGCCGATCCAGGATGCGGTCCTTCAGCGTGTCGAGTCCCCAGGTCCGGCCGCCGGCGCAGGCCACGAAGACGTCCGGTCGCTTCCCCATACGGCACGATTCGGCCGTCGTGCCCATATCTCCGTTCCGCGACTCCGGGATGATCGCAGCGGCCCGGTGGTCCTTGGCCGCCGAGCGGCACGTCTGCCCCACAGCGGATCGTTCCGCGATACGGTGCTGCAACCGGACATCGCGGCGTAAATCACTCTTGGTCCCGACATGCACCAACGGTCTTCCCGCGCGACGCACGTACTCCAAAGCCGCTTCGTCCCGCCGGCGGAACGCCGCATCGGCGTCGCAGGGCGTGCACCACACGATGAGGTCCGCTTCGCCCATCTGCTGCAACCGCCGCTGCTGAGCCATCGACTTGACAGCCACCGTATCGGCGGCCGAAGGCACCATCGCAGTCTGCTGCCGGTCGCTGCAATGCCCGCCGGCCGCGATGCCGTCAGCGGACACGCTTGCTCGGCCGGTGGCGAATTCCGGCACCGTCGCCGAGGAGCCTTCGCTCCTCTCGCGGCCGTCGGGCCTCCCCGTTGCTGCTGAACCGTCCGCCATCGTGTCCAATTCCCACTCGGACAGACTTTCCGAGGACGGCAGAAGGTCCTCCCACCCGGCGGTGTCCACGAGCTCCAGCAATACGCCGTTCCATTCGAGACGCGCGGTGAGGTAATCGGTCGTCGTCCCTTCACGTTCGGAGACCAGCGCCGCGTCGCACCCGGCCAAGGCGTTGAACAGCGTGGACTTACCCGCATTGGGCAAGCCGGCCAGCACGACACGAAACCGTCCGCCGTATTCCAGTCGTGCCTGGGCGCGGCGCAGCAGCTCGTCCAGCCGCGCACACGCATCTTCGAGGCGGGTACGGATTTCCTCGGTCGAAACGAACTCGATGTCCTCTTCGACGAAATCCAGACCGGCCTCGATGTCCGCCAGCAGTTCGAGCAGATCGTTGCGCACGGCCGCCAGTTCACCCGACAGCCCGCCGGCAAGCTGCTTCAGCGCCGCCTGTAGTTGCCGCGGCTCGTCGGCATCGATCACGCCAAGCACGGCTTCGGCCTGGACCAGGTCGATTCGCCCCGCCAGAAACGCGCGGAGCGTGAATTCGCCGGGCTGGGCCGGCCGCGCGCCGTTGGCGTACAGCGCCTCCAGCACGGATTCGAAAAGGACCGGTGCGCCGCACAGATGCAGTTCCGCCGCCGGTTGACCGGTGAAGCTCCGACTCGTCGGCCACAGGTAGACGGCGGCCGGCACGCGCACGTCTTCGGCCAGTCGGCACCGAACGGTGCCGGTGAGCCGGCGAGCGGCCCGCGCGGCGTTCCACTGTTCCGGCTCGTCCGGCTGAAACAGCCGCCGCACGATCGCGCGGGTTTGCGGCCCGCTGACCCGGATCACCCCGCGCACCGCGGCACCGGGCGGCGAAGCCAGTGCCGCAATCGTGTCATCGACCGTCAGCCTCACTGACGCATGCTCCACTCCAGGTACGCTTCCAGGAACCGATCCAGCTCGCCATCGAGCACTGCCTGCGGATTCCCGGTTTTCAGCCCGGTCCGCGTATCCTTGACGAACTGCTCGGGATGCAGGACGTAATTGCGAACGGTCTCGCCACCGAACCCGATCTTGGACTTCGCACCGCGCCGCGCGGCAGCCTCCTTTTCCCGCTTTTCCTGCTCCAGTTGATACAGCTTGGCGATGAGCATCTTGCGGGCGGCGGCCCGGTTCTTGTGCTGACTCCGCTCGTTCTGGCACTGCACGACGACGCCGGTCGGCAGGTGTGTCAGCCGGATGGCCGAGGAGGTCTTGTTGACGTGCTGCCCCCCCGCTCCGCTGGCCCGGTATGTGTCCTCACGGACATCCTTCTCGAAATCCACCTCGATAGCCAGCTCTTCACCGACGTCGGGCGTGACATCCACGGCGGCGAACGAGGTGTGTCGTCGTCCGGCGGAGTCGAACGGACTGATCCGGATCAGCCGATGAACGCCGGTTTCCCCTTTGAGATACCCGTAGGCATACTCGCCCTTGATCAGCAGGGTGGCGTTCCGGATCCCCGCGGTTTCGCCTTCCGACAGCTCCAACAACTCCGTCTCGAAACCGCGGCGTTCCGCCCATCGCTGATACATCCGCAGCAGCATCTGCGCCCAGTCGGCCGCGTCCGTTCCGCCTTCCCCGGCCTGAATCGCAACGTACGCCGAACAGACGTCCTCCGGATTGGACAGTTTCGCCTGCAGCTCCAGATCGCTCAGTCGTCGCTCGATCGTTCGTTCCAGCGTCGCCAGTTCGCCGTGCAGCGCCTCGCGTTCCTCCGGCGGCATCTCTTCCGCCAGCTCCAGGAGGGCTTGGAGATCGTCCGCCGCCTGGACAAGTTCCCCCAGCGGCTTCAACACGGCGTTCAGCTTGCGCAGCTCCTCCACCTTCGCCTGGGCCGATTCCTGATCGTCCCAGAATCCCGGAGCCGACATCTCGGCGTTGATCTCGTCGGCGCGCTTCTTCTTCGCGGCCCAGTCAAAGAGAGTCCTTCAATTGAACGATCCGATCGACCAACTGATGTGCGTGTTCCCAAACGGTCGTTTCCATGGCTTTCGTCCTTGCTGACAGCGAAACACAGCAGAGGCGGCGATCGCCGCGTGCTTCTCGGTACGCGGCGCCGCGGGGGGCTCGACGCACGCTCGTGCCCCGAGTGTGGGACTTGTACGCCGTGGCCGCCGCGCAGGCAATCGACTCCGCCGATGCGCCCGAGCCAAGGGCATGCCGGCGGCCCCTGGTGACCGACTCAGACCGCTCCGTCCGCGCAATCGTCGCGGCAATCCGCCGGGAATCAGGAACGTTGCGGAGCCGCACTACGCCCCGTCGCGCGCGGTTCACCGACACGGCGAAGCGTCTCCAGCAGGCCGGCAACGGCCCTCGACAGCGTTTCCCCGTGCAACACCACCAGATCGTTGTGCCCGCCCCCGGCGATTTGCACGAACTTCTTCGGAACGCCGTCGTGCGAGGTCTCCGGAGCCGCTTCGAACAATCGCCGGCCGAATCGGATCGGCACGATGCGATCCGCGTCGCCATGAATCACCAGAATCGGACAGGTCACCCGCCCGATCCAGTTGTGCGAATCGTAGCGTTCCGCAAGCAGGGCCCGCACGGGCAACCACGGATAATGGTACGCCGCGACATCGACCAGCGAGGAGAACGTCGACCGCAGAATCAGAGCCGCCGGCGGCGTCCCACGGTCGCACAGCTCACCCGCCAGTCGTGTGGCGACCGCACCGCCCAGCGATGCGCCGTACACGATCACGCGGCGCGGAACGACGCCGCAGTCGGTCGTCAACCACCGCCACCACGCGCGGGCATCCAGCCTCAGGCCCGTCTCCGTGGGCGAACCCGGATTTTCGGCGTACCCCCGGTAGTCGGTCAACACGACGTCCGCACCATGCCGCGTGAACAGTTCGGCTTCGGGCAACCGGCACCCACGGTGACCGCCGTTTCCGTGAAAAAAGAGCACGACCCACGGCGCAGAACGCGCCCAGTCCACCACGCGGCGGTCCTTCTCTCCGCCCGCCGCAACCGCTTCCCGCTTCGGACCGGCCGGACTTTCGCCTGCCCGCCCTGCGTTTCCGCCGGTGTCGTTCCGTGGACTACGGACGTACCAGCCATGCAGCGTCAGTCCGTCATCGGTCCGACAGGCCACGTCGGCAATCAGCGCGCGCGGCCACCCGCTTTCCGACGCCGGCAATGCGGCAACACGCGTCGGGAGATAAATCAGCCGCCGCTGCAGGAATCCCAGCATCACGCACGCCCCCGTGTACGCCACCAAGCTCCACGCGATCGCCGTCATCAGGCGGCGCCACAGACGACGCGATCGACGCGATGCAGCCGAAACCCGCTCACCACCGCCCATACGTGCGGCGTCGGCTGTCTCGACGGTCACCGGCGGCTCGGACACGTCGGAACCGACTTCGTTCCTGTCTATCCCGCGGTTGCTCATGCCTCGCCTTGTCATCGTCGCGACCGCGGCCAACGGTTGTCCTGCTCCCCGTTTTGCCGCCACTCGCGGGAGATGGGTCCACGCGGCACCGGATGCGGCCCGGGACGACCGGTCCGGCCCGCGAAAACACTCGTCAATGCTCCGGCAATCCGTGCGGTCCGTGCTTCCACCAGCGATCGGCCCGCAATCCAGCACTTCCGCCACGTGGGAACGCGCGCCCTTCGGTGCAGAACACCGATCCCAAGACGCGACACCTCGTCCAGCAAACGGCGATAAACGCCAAACATGCCGCGGAACGCCGCCCTCCCCTCGCCGGAAAGGTACTCATTCAGCCGCTCCGCCCGATCGAAGCACGCCCCGGCCCGTTCGACCTGGAAGCGCAACAATCGCCCCAGTGCCTCCGGATCGCTCGCCAGCGAATCCCCGCGAAGCCCGAACTGCGCAAGCTCGTCGGACGGCAGATAGACACGGCCCCGCCGCCAGTCCTCGCCAATGTCCCGCAGGATGTTGGTCAACTGGAATGCCGTGCCACAGTCGATTGCCGCCGGTTCGGCCGCCGGATCGGCGAACCCCCAGATGTGAATGCAACACAGTCCCACAGCGCCGGCCACATGGTAGCAATACCGTTCCAGCTCCGCGAAATCTGCAAACAGACACAGCGGCCGCACGCCCGCAGCCGTCGACGTTTCGACCTGCCCGCCGCCGTCCTGCGAACCGACCGGAACGGAAGCATCGAACCGCAGATCCCACGCCAGGCCTTCCAGCACGTCGCTCACATACCGATGCGGGATGCCGAATCGGTGTACTGTGTGGCGCAGGGCCCGTACCGCCGCGCTGGCGACCGGTCCAAGCCGTTGGGCAACATCCGGCACATGCCCCACCTGCGGTCCATCGCTCGCCGCGTACTCCTCCCAGGCATCGCGCCAGAGGAGCAGTTGCCGCAGTCGTTCCGACGCCGGCGCCCGCAGATCGTCGGCCAGATCGTCCGACACCCGCAAGAACGCGTACAACGCACAGATCGCGCGAAACCGTGCCCTGTCCAGCCCGTAGAACCCGAAATAGAAGTTTCCCGCTGCCCGACGCGCGCAGCGGATACACAGTCGATAGGCCTCCTGCAGATCATCCACGCCGGTCACCCCCATCGCCAACCACCCCGCGACGGTCTGTGCCGCACGGCCCGCTGTCTCGGCACCGGGCGATCGACCCACGGTCCAAATTGCCGGCCCTGCCTGCGAACGACGGTCGTGCACGCAGCCCCGCCGGGTTTCGTCCGTCGATTTCGCCGGGTTGGCTCGCCCCTGGGAATGCCGACACCGTCGCTTCCCGGCCAAAGCCCTCTGCCGGACGGTCTCGGCCCGCCGCCGCAAGTCGGCGAATTTCACCGAACAGCGGCCTCACGCCTCGGCATCCCTCCGCTCCGTCGTCGCGGCCGGATGCTCACGCCAACATCGGTTGCTCGGAGTGGTTTTCGTTCATGCCGGACGCAGGCGTCGTCTCCCGAATGCTGTACGTGTCGGCCGGACGAGCCGTATAGGCGACGATCAGTTCGGCCAGCAATCCGAGACTCAGCGCCTGACCTCCCAGCAGCGTGGCCGCCACCGAATAGGCCAGCAGCGGTCGCGTCCCGATCGGACCAAAGTCGCGCACGCCCGCCTGGGTCAGCACCCACAAAACCGAAAGATAACACAGCCCCAGCGCTCCCGCAGCAAACAGCGCCAGCCCGCACGCCCCCAGCAGGTGCTGCGGCCGCCGGCCGTAGCCGGTGAGAAACTTGACCGTCAGAAGATCCAGAAAGCCACGCAGAAACCGACGCACGCCGTACTTCGAATGTCCGAATCGCCGCGGCCGGTGGTGGATCGGAATTTCGGTCACCCGAAACCCGCGAGCGTATGCCAGTACGGGAATGAAACGATGCAGTTCCCCATAGATCTGGATTTCCCGCGCCACCTCGGCCCGGAACAGTTTCATCCCGCAATTGTGGTCGTGCAGGCGAAGCCCCGTCAGCCGGCTGACCATCCAGTTGAATACCTTGCTCGGATACACCTTGTGCCACGGATCGCGTCGCCGCTTCTTCCAGCCATTGACGACGTCGTATCCCTCTTGGCGCTTGTCCAGAAAATTGGGAATCTCGGCCGGATCGTCCTGAAGATCGGCATCCATCGTGAGCAACAGGTCACCGCGCGCCGCGTGCATCCCGGCGGTCAGCGCCGCTGCTTTGCCGAAGTTCCGGCGCAGGCGGATTCCCCGAACGTGGTCGTCCTCGCCGGCCAGTTCCGTCACGATCGACCACGAATCGTCCGTCGAACCGTCGTCGACGAACAGCAGCTCCCATTCCCCGCCCATCCTCTCCATGACCTTCCGAATCTCGTCGTGCAGCTGACGCAGGCTCTGTTGCTCGTTGTACACCGGGACGATGATCGACAGCATACGGGCACTTCCCTTCACGTCTCGCCCCGCCGGTGCCGGACCTTGTCGAGCTGCCCCGCGCCCGGAGGCCTTCAGGTACGTCCGCCACCGCAAATGAAACACCGCTCCGAAAGCCGACAGCCCGCACCGGCCGGTCGCGCCGGCGAAGCTTCGATCGGTTGCAACACGACGCCACTGACCGGTATACCGCTTCCGTCGCGCGGACGCGACTTCGACCGCTGCAGCCGTCCGGCACCACGCCGAGCGCACAAGGCCATTCAAGACGCCGCGGCCGACGTTTGCAATGCAACGGCATCCGCAATGATCGCCCTGCGGGCGTCGAAAGGCCGGCGCATCGCACCGCCGTGCCGCCTGCCGCGTCGCACACGCGCAAGAAGCAAAGACCCACCCGAGCGTCGAGGAGTCTCCCATGAACACACGGCATGTTCGCGACCTGGCCCATCTCGTCGCCGCTCTCGCCGCACTGGGCGCGTGCACGGCCGGAACACTCCGCGCCGAAAAACCCGGAAAATCCGCCGCTTCTGGCGACGGCTGGATCGTGCTCTGGGACGGCAAGACCTTCAAGAACTGGAAAGCCAGCGAAAACAGGGATTCGTGGAAAATCGAGAACGGTGCCATCGTCGCGCACGGCCCCCGCAGTCATCTGTTCTATGTCGGGCCGGAAGCCCCCTTCAAGAACTTCGTCTTCGAAGCGGAAGTCATGACAACTCCCGGCAGCAACGCCGGCATCTACTTCCACACCAGGTATCAGGACACGGGCTGGCCCAGCTACGGCTACGAAGCTCAGGTGAACAACTCCCACAAGGACCCCAAGCGCACCGGCAGCCTGTATGGCGTGGTGAACGTGCTGGAGCCACCCGCCAAGGACAACGAATGGTTCAAGATGCGAATCACCGTGAAGGGCAAACGGATCGTCATCGAGGTGAACGACAAAAAGGTCGTGGACTACACCGAACCTCCCAACAAGAAACCCTTTTCCAAGTCTTTCAAGCGGGTTCTCGGCGAGGGCACTTTCGCTCTGCAGGCCCATGACCCGAACAGCAAGGTGTACTTCCGCAACCTCCGCGTGAAAAAACTTCCCTGAACCGACCGGCAACGCAGCAGTACCACCGAAACGAAGCCCCGTGCAGAGCCCTCGCGCGCCGCTGCTCCTCGAACAACGGGAGCCTCCGCGAGGGTTCTCGCGTGCGCCGGCATACCGGACGATCTCAAGGCTCGTCCGGCTCAGCGGCAACAGCGTTCGCCGTCGCCCGCACCGACGTTGACCGTCCCTCACAACATCGGCCGTGCCGTTCCCAGAGCGACCGAGCGGGCACGAGCGACCGCCCGCTGCTGCGTCCCGATGCCGCCCGCGGCTTTTCGCATCCCACCCAGATTGCCCATCTCCGCTGCCGCGGCCGCGACGGCCACCGCCCAGACGTCGCCTGCGGAATTCTCGCCAAAGCCGCCGGTCCGATTTTGCCGATTGGGGAATTGTGGCGAACCATGCGCGTCGCGCGGGTCGTACCGCTTGCGCCGCGACGGTGAACCGCACCTCTTGCCTGCGGGGCGGTCCGCTGGTCGCAGCCCCAACGGGCGCCCCTCATCGGCGACCGCCTCCGTCGTGCAGCGGGACGAGGTCCCGCAGCCAACCTTCGCTTCGTGGTAATGGACGCATCGATGACCGAACACGCTCTGTTCCGGCGGTACGTGGCTTTCCCGGTCACAACGGGCCTTGTGTGGGCGGCGTTGTTCGCGGCATGCCCGGCCGATGTCTCGGCGCAAGATGCGTTCGAACCGCCCGAACAATCCGCGTCGGCACCGTCCGTCGACGCGCAGGTCCAGCTTCCCGAAGGTCCCTTCCCGCACGGCGGACAGGCGCGCGTGCGGCACATCGCCGGGTCCGGCGTCGCCAACCGCAGTTCGTACACCGCTCTGGACATCAACACGCCGCTGTTCAACTACTTCTCCACGCTGGGCGACGAATTCATCGGGCTGCTGGAAGGCCGTGTGTTGATCGACAATCAGGCCGACTGGGCCGGTTCGGTGGGCTTCGAGTTGCGCCGCTATTTCGCGGGTACCGACCAGGTCCTCGGCGCCGGCGTCCATTACATGCTCGACGGTACGCACGAATCGACGTTCCAGCAGATCATCGTCAACGGCGTGCGGTACGGCCAATGGGTCGACCTTTCCGTCACCGGATACCTTCCCATCGGGGATACGCAGCGGCCGCTGCGCTACGGGCCGACCGCCACCACGCCCTCGTTCATGGGCACGAACCTGGTCTTTGCCCGCGATCGCTTCGACGAAGCCGCCAACCGCGGCGTCCAGGCCGAAGCCTCAGTGCATCTGCCCGGCGATTTCGCCCGCACATACGACCTGACGATCGGCGCGGGCGGATACTTCTTCGATTCGGACGCCGGCGATTCGTTCGGCGGCGTCCAGGCGCGGGCGCGGGCCAGCGTGCTGCCGAATCTGCAGGTGCAGTTCCTTGTCACGCACGACGATGTCTTCGACACGAACTTCCTGGTCGGCGTGCTGTGGAACTTCTCGCGGTTCTTCCAGGCCGAACCGGACGCTCCGCGTGCCGTCCAGGACCGGATCGCGGACTTCACGAACCGCTTCGACCAGGTGGTCGTGCGCGAAGTGGTCGTCTCGGATCCGGTGGTCATCGACGGTTCCGGCGGTGGCTCGGGTGGAGGCTCGGGTGGAGGCTCCGGTGGAGGGGGCTCCGGCGGTGGCTCGGGTGGCTCGGCCCCCCTGAGGATCCTGCATGTCGACTCTTCTGCGGCGCCGGGCGGCGACGGCTCGCTGATGAATCCGTTCGCGACGCTGGCCGAGGCCGAATCGAACTCGCAGCCCGGTGACATCATCTATCTGCACGCGGACAGCGTCTTCGCCGCTCAGATGATCACATTGCAGGATCAACAACGCCTGCTGGGTGAAGGCGTGCCACACACGATCGACACCACCATGGGCCCCGTCACGCTGCCTCCGGCCACCGGAGGGACGAATCTGCCGGTGATCGCCGACGCCCCCAGCGTGGTGGGCAAAGGCGCCGTGACGCTGGCGAACGACGTGGAGGTGAACGGCCTGGTCATCCGCGACGCGCAAGGTCCGGCAATCTACGGCGACGGGATCGGCGGCACGGTGACGATCGCCAACACGACGATCACCGGCAGCAGCGCACCGCCGGTGACGTTCCGCGGCCTGGAACTGCGGAACAATGCCGCGACGGTCAATATCGACGCTCTCCGCGTAGAGAACACGGTCGATGACGCGATCCTCATCGCCGACGCAACCGCCGCCTCGGTCATCACGCTCACCGGCAACACCGTCATCGACAACGCTGGCGGCGTCAGCCTCTCGGTGCTCGGCAATGCCGGGACGATCACCGTCGACGACCTGTCGATCACCAACCGCGGAAGCACGGCCATTCGAATCGGCCGCAACACCGGCACGGTCACCTTCAACAAACCGCTGACGATCGACAACCCCAACGGGACCACCGACACCGCCATCGGCGTGGCCGACAGCAGCGGCGACGTCACCTTCAGCGACGTGACGATCACCGACCTGAACCGGACAGCGGTCGGACAACCCGTGGTGCTGCTGGGTGACAACGCCAACACCGTCACCTTCGCGTCGCTGAACATCACCACCAACATGGGCGGCGGCATCCGAGCCCACCAGGTCGGCGGCCTGGTCATCGGCGGCGGCTCGATCAGCACTCAGAACGGGCCAGCCATCGAAATCAACGGCATCCAGTCCGCCGCGATCACGTTCAAGAGCGTTTCCACCACCGACGCCCCCTACGGTATTCTCTTCGCCACGACCGACAGCAACTTCGCCGGCAATCTGACCATCACCGGCGACGGCGAACACATGGGTACCGGCGGTGTGATGCGAAACGTCGAAACCGGCGTCATCGCCGGAAACGTGGAGAACGTCGTGCTGAACTTCCTCGACGTAGAGTCTTCGGTGACCGGCGTCTCCAGCTTCGACGCGGACAATGTGGTCGTCAACGCGTCGATGTTCGCCGGCACGGCCGATGGATGGTCCGGTCTGTTCGTGGCCAACTCGGACGAGAACAAGCCCGGAACGCCGACGATCGTCACCGGCAGCTCGTTCACCGCGGCCGGCAACGACACCTTCGGCATCAATTACACGAACAACAAATCCGAGGCTGGATTCCTGAGAGTCGATGATACGACGTTCAGCTTGACCGGCACCAACGCCACCGCGGTTTCGGTCACGGTCATCGGCGACATGGGCCAGCCGGGTGTTGGCGACGTCACATTGCAGAGCCTGCAGAACAACACCGCCACCGTGCCCGGCGGACAGATCTTCACCAGCTCGCAAACCAGCGCCAGCATCTTCGGCCAGTTGCTGATCAACGGAATGCTCTTCCCGTGATCCTCCTCGCCGACTGCGCACCGCCTCGCC
>RFHO01000148.1 GCA_003696385.1 Planctomycetota bacterium
CGAGCCGGCCCCGCGCGAGGCCCAGTACGTCGGGGCGATCATGTGCGGCTTTCTGCTGCTGGTGTATGCCTTCTGGCCGAACGGGCTGCTGAACGTGGGTCGCAGCGCCAGCTCCTCACTTCGGGGTACGGCCATGGTGGTCCCGACGCAGGAGGGCCCGCCGGTGCTGACAGCCCCGGATGATGCTTCCCCGCCGGCCTCTGATTCGGACGTCCGCGACTGACACGTCGTTCGCCTGCCTGGCGGCCTTGTGCGGCCCCGAGACGGGGCGATTGCTGCGCCATCGGCCTGGTCTGGCTGGACCGGCTGTGTCGCGTGCATGCCGGTCCGACCATGCGGACGCACACCCGGTCGGGGGTTTGCGGCGTTTTGGGTTGAAAACCGCGTTGCCGGGCCGCTAGAATCGGGCGCCGTCGCGGGGAGGCACGTGCGCAACCGTAGGGTTCCGCGGTCGCGGGCTCCGTCTGCGCGCGTTTATCGGTCGTCTCAGGGTGCTGGCTTTCGGGGGGAGAAGGAGACCATGGAATGTCTTGTTGTGCTGTGCATGCCTTCGCGACGAGCAGACTGCGTGGATGCTGGTGGATCGTGCCGGCCCTGGCCATGTGTGCGGTGGTCGCACGCGGGCAGGTCGGGCAGACGATCTCGCCGGCGGATGCCGATCAGAAAGCCCGGGCGACGGTTTCGCCGCCGATGGTGATTGAGGATGATGCGGCGGTTCTCGAACGCGAGCGGAACCTCGGTCTGATCGACGTGGTGACGTATCCGCCGCTGCGGCAGGACAACGTGGGTCTGCCGCAGCTTCAGCACTGGCTGGTGGATCCGCACGCGGATGATACCGGTCCGGCGACGCGTGATCTGCTGGAGGGCTGGAATGCCGGGGGGTCGTCTCAGGTGATTCCGCCGGACTGCGGCATCGCCGTCAGCCCGACGCACGTGGTGGTGACCACCAATGCGAAGCTCAAGTTTTTTGATCGGACGGGCGCACAGACGGGCTCGTTCTCGTGGTCGAGTTTTTTCGGGGGTGTGCGGCCGTCGAACACGTTCACCTCGGATCCGAAGGTGTTGTATGACCCGGACAGCGGTCGCTTTTTTGTGATGATTGTCGCGATTCGCGGCAGCGACTTCAAGACGTGGTATCTGGTGGCGGTTTCGGATGACGCAAACCCCAGCGGCACGTGGGCCAAGTATGCCCTGGATTCGACGCTCAACGGGCAGAACTCGACCAACAACTGGTCCGATTACCCCGGCTTCGGCGTAGACAGTCAGACCGTGCTGATTACGGCCAATATGTTCTCGCGGACGACCGGGGCCTATCGCTATGTCAAGATCCGCATCCTCAACAAGCAGGAGCTGATCAACTTCGCCGCGACGTTGACATGGACCGACATCTGGAACGTCACCGATCCGGACGGCGGCGTGGCGTTCACCATCCAGCCCGCCCAGCACTACGGGGCCAACCCGTTCACGTTCCTTGCCGATACGAATCCGTCGAGCAAGGTCACCGTGTTCGGCATTCAGGATCCGCTCGGCTCGGCCACGCTGTTCAAGAAGAGCAGGAATGTCGGGAACTACAACCAGCCGCCGGCGGCCGAGCAGCCCGGCGGCAGCCCGCGGCTCGATACCATTGATAACCGCACGTACAACGCCGTCTGGCGGAACAATTCGATCTACTTCGCCCATACCGTCGGAGCCAGCAGTCAGGCTGCGATCCAGTGGTACGAAGTGGATACGACCGATTTCCCGAATTCGGCCACGCTCGTGCAGAACGGCTCCATCGCCGATCCGGCGGCGAACCACTTCTTCCCGACGATCGCCGTCAACGCGTCGGGGACGGTGGCGATCGGCTTCTGCCGGTCGAGCACGTCGGAGTTTGCCTCGATCTATTACGCCGCCCACATGCCTGCGGATCCGGCGGGTCAGGTCGGGCCGCTGACGCTGATCCACGCCGGCACGGTGCATTACAGCGGCGAGGGCGGCAGTGTCGTCCGCTGGGGCGACTACAGCGGCACCGTGGTCGATCCCGACGATCAGACGTTCTGGCACTTCAACGAGTACCCGAACCCCAACAACAACGGGGCCGGTTGGCGCGTGTGGGTTCAGCACTTCAGCGTCGGTGCCCCGCCCTGCCCGGGTGACTTCAACAGCGACGGCGTCGTCGATATCGGCGACCTGTCGATCCTGCTCGGCAACTTCGGCGGGGCCGGCGGACCTGCCGACGGTGACATGGACGGCGACGGGGACGTGGACCTGACCGACCTGGCCAGCCTGCTCGCCGTTTTCGGAACCCCCTGTCCGTAACGCGTCCCGGCCCGCTGGACGGGCCGGCCCTGAGAGCTCAGCGGGGCGGATACCTGCAAGGGTGTCCGCCCCGCAGCCTTTTGCACAACCCCGCGGCGCGTTATCCTTTCGCGATTAGCGAACGGCGAGTCGCATCAGGCCGGCGGCGCGGTCCGGCCGATCCGCAACGGAATCAGTCCGATGGCCCAGACGACATCCCTGTCTCGCGGACCCCAGACGGCGGACACGGCGCACGGGCGGCGGCCCTTTGAGCCGATCGCCCAGCGCGTGCTGATCATCGGCCTCGACGGGGCCACGTTCGACGTGCTTGACCCGATGATGGCCGAGGGCCGCATGCCCGC
>RFHO01000149.1 GCA_003696385.1 Planctomycetota bacterium
CGCGCGGTGCATCCTCGTCCCGGAGTTTCGCGGTGATCATCGGCAGGCCGTCCGGCGAAGGGCGCGTACGGGCCGCTGGTCGGGAGTTCGGGCCGGCGGCCTGGCGGGACGACGCAGAGGGGTGATTGGGGACGGCGTTTCAGGCGGCAAAGGGTGCGTGATGTCGTCGGATGTATCCGCTCCCCGCTTGCGAATGCGGGGGATCTGCAAGGCATTCCCCGGAGTTCAGGCGTTGTGGGACGTGGATCTGACGCTGCGGTCCGGCGAAGTTCTGGCATTGCTGGGAGAGAACGGGGCGGGAAAGAGCACGTTGATGAAGGTGCTGGGTGGGGCGGTGCATCCGGACCGCGGGACGATCGAAATCGACGGGCGGCCCGTTGCGATTCGTGCGCCGGAGGATGCGCAGCGGGCCGGCGTGTCGATCATCTATCAGGAGTTCAACCTCGTTCCCGGCCTGACCGCCGAGGAGAACATTTTTCTGGGGCGGGAGCGCCGAAGGTGGGGGTTCGTGGACAGGCGAAGCGAGCGGCGGGCAGCCCGCGAGCTGTTCGAGCGGCTGGGTGTGTCGATCGACCCGGAGACACCCTGCCGTCGATTGTCGGTGGCGCAGCAACAGATCGTCGAGGTGGCCAAGGCACTTGCCCTTCGGGCACGCATTCTGGTGATGGACGAACCGACCGCGACGCTCACGCCGTCGGAAGTCCAACGGTTGTTTCAGGTCATCCGGGATCTGAAAGCCCGGGGGCTGGGAATCGTCTACATCAGCCATCGACTGGAAGAGATCTTCGAGATTGCGGACCGGGTGACGGTGTTGCGGGACGGTCGCAACGTGGCCGAAGCGGCGGTTGGCGAGGTGACACGCGATCGTCTGATCCGCTGGATGGTCGGTCGGGAACTGAAGGACGAGTTTCCGCCGCGGTCGGTGGAGCCGGGGCCGGTTCGGTTCGTGGTGCGGAATCTGTCGCGTGGAGACGCGGTTCGGGATGTGTCGTTCGAGGTTCGGCGGGGTGAGGTTCTGGGCGTCACGGGGCTGGTGGGCGCGGGACGGACCGAGGCGGCGCGGTTGATTTTCGGGGCGGATCGTCGCGACGGCGGTGTGGTCGAGCTGGACGGGCGACGCTTGACGATCCGGCGGCCGCGGGACGCGATTCGCGCCGGCATCGGGTTGCTGCCGGAGGACCGGAAGGCTCAGGGACTGGTGTTGAAGCTTTCGGTTCGGGAGAACTTCGCACTGGCCAACCTCGATCGATTTGCGGTGTTCGGATGGATCCGGTCGCAGCAGGAACGGCGGGAACTGTCCGAGTATGTCCGCAAACTGAGGATCAAGGTGCCGGACACCGAACAGCCCGTGCGGAACCTGTCGGGCGGAAACCAGCAGAAGGTTGTTCTTGCCAAATGGCTCGTGCGGCACTGTGAGGTTCTGATCTTCGACGAACCGACACGGGGTGTGGATGTAGGTGCAAAGTTCGAAATCTATCAGTTGATCAACGAAGCTGCGGCGTCGGGCAAGTGCGTCATCATGATCAGCTCGGAGCTGCCGGAGGTTCTGGGAATGGCGGACCGGATCGTGGTGATGCATGGTGGCCGCGTGACGGGCGAAATCGCCGACGCGCGGCGCGCCACGCAGGAAGACGTCATGCGTTTGGCGGTACAGTGAGCGTACGGCTCGGCGGGGGCATGGGCCTGGAGCGGCCGTGCGATGCGGTGTTCGGTTCGCTGTCGCGTCTCCGCCGATGAGGGGCTTGGCGGCGTTCGTGTCGGAGCGCGGCGGTGGCGCCGGTCGCGTCGGTCGCAGTGCGTCCCATCCGGGATTCGGGAGAGGAATCGGTGGATCGGCGGTTGAAGGCGGCGCTTTCCGACCACGGAATGCTGCTGGTGTTGCTATTGCTGTGTGCGCTGTTCAGTTGGTTGACGGTTGCCGATCAGTTTCCCAGCGGCGAGGAGGCGGCCGCGCAGGTGGCGCGTCAGATTGCGGATCTGAACCGTCCTGCGGCACGGGTGGTGATCGCCGTGCGGGATCAACGGGAGGACCACGCATTCGCCGACGCGCTGCGTGCCCGGTTGCAGGCGGCTGGAGCGGCGATCGTGGCCGATGTGCGGGGCGGCCCCCCGGACGTGCGGCGGGAGCTCAAGCATTTGGCCTCGCGGGGCGAACGGATCGATGCGATTGCGGCCAGTTCGGCGTCTTCGCGGTGGTGGGTGCTGAGCGAAGCGGCGTCGGAGTTCCCGCAACTGGGCGATCCGGTGCTCGTGCGGCCGTACCCGTACCGCTGGCCGAATTTCCTGAAACCCGAAAACCTGCTGAACGTGGCGAATCAGATCGCCGTGATCGCCATCGTGGCGGTGGGGATGACGGTGGTGATCATCACCGGTGGGATCGACTTGTCGGTGGGCAGCCTGATCGCGCTGTCGGCGGTGGCTTCGACATTGCTGATTCGCGATGTCGGTGGTGCGGCAGCGGCTGATCCGCTGAGCATGACGCTGTGTTGCGCGGCGGGAATCCTGCTGAGCGGCGCGATCGGTGCGTTCAGCGGAGCGATGGTCACTCTGTTCGGCGTGCCGCCGTTCATCGTCACGTTGGGAATGATGCTGTTCGCGAGCGGACTCGCGTTCATTCTGTCCAGGGGGGAGTCGGTGTATCAGGTTCCGGATTCCTTCGTATGGTTGGGCCGCGGTGCGGACCTGGCCGGCATTCCCAACGCGGTGGTTCTGATGTTGTTGCTGTACGTGGTGGCGCATGTGCTGATGTCGCGGACGGCGTGGGGCCGTTACGTGTATGCCGTGGGCGGGAACGTCGAAGCGGCGCGGTTGTCGGGCGTGCCCGTGCGGCGCGTGATTTCGACGGCGTACGTTCTGTGCGGTATGCTGGCCGGCCTGGGCGGCGTGGTGATGGCTTCGCAACTGAAGAGTGGTTCGCCGACCTATGGGCAGATGTATGAGCTGTATGTGATCGCGGCGGTGGTGGTCGGTGGTACGAGCCTTTCCGGCGGTGAGGGCAAGGTCTTCGGAACGCTGGTGGGGGCGCTGATTATCGCCGTGATCCAGAACGGCATGAATCTGATGGACGTGGAAAGCTACACGCAGAAGGTCGTGCTGGGATTGGTCATTCTGGGAGCCGTGTTGCTCGATCGACTGAAGCACGGACGACAATGGACTTGAGAACGGCCGTGGTACGTGAAGCGCCTGTCGATTTTGCCGGTGCGTTGTGAAAGGAGCGTTGGCGGCCGTGATCGGCGCTTCGTCGACAAGCGGTTCGGAGTCGTTGCACGAGAGTGCCGGCGGGGAAACGCTTCGACCTCCGCCGGCCGAAGGAACCGAAAGGACAGACCCGTGGCCAAGGCATGGGGAGGACGTTTCGAACAGCCGACGGACGAAGCCGTCGAGCGATTCACCGAGTCGATCAGTTTCGATGCGCGGTTGGCCGAATGGGATGTGCGTGGTTCGAAGGCGCACGTCCGGATGCTCTCCGAAGTGGGGCTGGTGACGTCCGAGGAGGCGGAACAGATCGAACGGGCCTTGGACGAGATTCTGCAGGAGATTCGAGCCGGGCGGATGCGATTGTCGCCCGAACTCGAAGACATCCACATGCACATCGAGCATGCTCTGATCGAACGCTTGGGGGACGTGGGACGGAAGCTGCATACGGCCCGCAGTCGCAATGACCAGGTGGCGACCGATCTGAAGCTGTTCGTGCGGGATGCGATCGACCGGATCGTCGAATTGCTGCGGGAGGTGCAGCGTGCTTTCGTGGAGCGTGCGAAGCGCGACCTGGAGACGATCGTCCCCGCCTACACGCACCTGCAGCGGGCGCAGCCGGTCTCGGCCGCTCACTACTGGCTGGCGTATTGCGAGAAATTCGAGCGGGATCGGCAACGTTTGCTGGATTGTCGACGGCGGGTCGACGTTTGTCCGCTGGGAGCGGCGGCTCTGGCGGGAACGTCACTGCCGATCGACCGGCGACGCACCGCCGAGCTGCTGGGCTTCGCAGACGTGACGGCCAACAGTCTTGACACGTCCAGCGACCGCGACTTTCTCGTCGAGTTCACTTTCGATCTGGCGATGATCGCGACGCACCTGAGCGGCTGGGCCGAAGAATGGATCATCTGGTTCTCCACGGAATTCGGGTTTCTGAAGCTGCCGGACGCTTATACGACCGGCTCTTCGATCATGCCTCAGAAGCGCAATCCCGATGTGCTGGAGCTGATCCGCGGCAAATCGGCTCGTGTGATCGCGGCGGTGCAGCAGCTGTTCGTGCTGCTGAAAGGTCTGCCGCTGGCGTACAACCGGGATCTGCAGGAAGACAAGCTGGCGGTGTTCGATGCGTATGACACGGTGCGGTCGTGTCTGGCTCTGGCACCGGCGATCATCCGGGGGGCGGAGCTGCAGCCGGACCGGATTGCGGAGCGGATCGAGGAAGGCTTTCTGGACGCGACGTCGCTGATGGAATACCTGATCCGCAAGGGCGTTCCGATGCGGGCCGCGCATGAAACGGTGGGGCGGCTGGTGGCGGAGTGTGAAAGGCGCGGCGTGCGGCTGGCGGACTTGCCGCTGGAGGCGCTGCGTGCCGTGGATTCGCGGATCGACGAAGACGTCTACCAAGTGCTTGGGTCGCGGAACGCGGCGATGGCCCTGAGGAGCTTGGGCGGCGGAAGTCCGGCGGTTGTGGCGGAGCGGTTGGCGGAATGGGAAAAACGCTTGGCGGGAGCCGATGGCTGAAACGTGCGGAACAGCCGGCGCACGGACGATCTGTTTGACGCTCGCCTATGACGGGACGGCATACCGTGGCTGGCAAGTGCAGCCGAACGGTCCGACCGTGCAGGCGGCTCTCGAAGACGCCGTGTATCGGGTGTCGGGGGAACGCGTGCGGCTGATGGCGGCAGGGCGAACGGATGCGGGCGTGCACGCGCTGGGACAGGTGGCCAGCTTCCGCACCCGCAGCCGGATCCCGGTCGTTCGGTGGCGTCCTGCGCTGCAGCACTTTCTGCCGGCGGACATCGTCGTCCGGGACGCTCGCGAGGTCGCCGGGGCGTTCCACGCGACGCATTCGGCGATTTCGAAGCGGTACCGGTACGTGATCTTCAACGGTGCCGTGCGGAATCCGTTCGTCCGCCGGGCCGCGTGGTGGATCGCCGGTTCGTTGGATGTCCCCGCCATGGACGCGGCGGCACGGACACTGGTCGGACGACACGATTTTGCGAGTTTCCAATCGTCGGGAAGTCCTCGTGAGGACACTGTTCGGACGGTTTTCGAAGCACGAGTTGTCCGGTGTCCGGCGTGGGCGGTGTGGTCGGAGACGCCGATCGTCCCGCGCCGGACGCAAACCGGAGCCGAAGACCCGCTGGAGAAAGGGGTGATTCCCTGCCTCGCGCCGGAGTACGGAGAGATATCGGCGAACGGGGTGCACGGGTACACCGGGCGCTCGTCGGCCGATCCGCGCCCGGGGGCGTTGCATCGCGATGACGTGTCCGCGGTGCAACCGGCGGGGCGCGATGCCGAGGCGGGAACGTACGTGTGCCTGGAGATCGAGGGCGACGGGTTTCTCTACAACATGGTGCGGGCGGTGGTGGGAACGCTGGTGCGCGTCGGTCGCGGGCGATGGACGCCGACGGACGTGGCCGGTGTGTTGCGCGCAAAAGATCGCAGGAGGGCCGCGGAGACGGCTCCGCCGCACGGTCTGTACCTGACCCTGGTCCGGTATCCGGCGGAGTTGCTGAATCCCGGGGCCGGCGACTGAGGTTGGGGCGGCGGTTTGGCCGAAGTTGGCCGCGTCTGCCGGCGTGGGCGGTGGGGACGCTCACGGTGCGGTCAACGACGCGAACGTCGAGTGCGGTTGGCCAGAGTCCGTTCCAGACTCGGTCCGATGGCCGCGTCGAGGTACTCCCGGAGCAGCACGTTCAATTCGTCCTGGGTCAGCAGACCGAGTTCGATCAACGTGTCACCCAACGCGGCGGCGCTTTCCCGCTGTTGGGCGAGCAGAAAGACGGTCTCGGCCTCGGTGAGCATGCCGAGCTGGATGGCGGTGATGCCGAAGCGGTTACCCGTGCGACGCTGCTCTTTCAGCACCGCATCGACCTGCTCGGATTGGAGGAAGCCGAAGTGGCGAGCGAGGTCGCCGATGCGCCGATGGCGGGTATGTGTCTGGTGTATCGCCCGCGAAATGGCGGCGATGTCGAAACGTCCGTGTTCGACGAGCCACCGTGAAAACTGCGTGGGGACGATCTGCTTCCGGATGCGTTTTTCCACGTCGTTGACCAGCGACGTGACGTTGACCGTGTTGCGCTGGTTCTGTTCTTTGGCACGGCGGGTGGCTTTGAGCGCCGAAGAGACCAGCCGCGACGCGAGATTCGTTTCACGTCGGTGCGGCAAGGCCAGCACCGCACCAATGGTGACCGTGACGCTCCGTGACCCATCCGGCCAGTCGACCTGGCGTTCGATGGTCGAGCGGATCCGTTCGCCCAGCTCATGCA
>RFHO01000150.1 GCA_003696385.1 Planctomycetota bacterium
CTTCCACCCGAAGCGTCCGGGCGGGACCGAACGGGGCCGCGCGGTGGCGGCGGCCTGCGGCGATCGGCTTCCGGTCGGCTCGGGACGTGCGGCATTTTCATGCGTTGCGGGCGTGTGCGTGGCGATCGCATGGCTGAACATCGGCGGCATCGCGCAGTCCGCGCCGCCGCGCGTGTTTCCCGGCAAGCAGTGGGATCGCAAGCGGCCGGCCGAGGTCGGGCTGGACGCATCGCAGTTGGAGCGGTTCAGCCGGTTCGTCGGCGGGCGCGGCTGCGTGGTGCGTTACGGATATCTGGTTTACTCGTGGGGCGACATCGGCCGGCGGGCCGACATCGCGTCAGCCGCCAAGCCCTTCTACACGCATTTCCTGTTCAAGGCGCTGGAGGACGGCCGCATCGAGAGCCTCGACGAGCGCGTCGTGCGGTGGGAACCGCGGCTGGCCAAAATCAACGCGGCCCTCGGATTCAAGGACGCGCGCATCTCCTGGCGGCATCTGGCCACGCAGACATCGTGTTATTAGTTGGCCGAAGCGCCCGGCACGGCCTTCGCCTACAACGACTGGCAGATGGCGTTGTTCTGGGACACACTGTTTCTGAAGGTCTACGGGGCCACCTACGACAACGTGGACGACAAAGTCTTTCACCCGTTGCTCACCGATCCGCTGGGTTGTCAGGACCGCCCGACGATGATGGCATTCGGGACGCGCGACCGGCCCGGCCGCGTGGCCATCAGCGTGCGCGATTTCGCCCGGTTCGGACTGCTCTATCTGCGCGAAGGCAACTGGAACGGCCGGCAGCTCATCAGCCGCCGCCATGCCCGGCTGGTAGTGAGTGATCCGCTGCCCAACTCGATTCCCCGCGCGGGAAACCGCCTGGCCGAAATGATCCCCGGCCAGCGCACCCACGGTTCGGAGCGCAAGCCGGACAACCAGGCGGACCACTTCGGTAGCTACAGTTGGCTCTGGTGGGTCAACGGAGTGGATCGTCACGGCACGCGGATGTTCCCCGACGCGCCGCCCGATCTGTTCGGAGCGTTCGGGCATGGCGGTCCGCGAGCGATGTGGGCCATCCCCAGCCTGGACATCGTCGTTTCGTACAACGACGCACGGATGCACCGCTGGACGAGCGGCCGCGACAACCCGACCAACACGGCCATGAAGCTGTTGGTCGAGGCGGTCGTGCCGACAGGTACGGTGCGCCCGAAGGAGTAACCAATGCGCTGGCTGGCCGGACTGATCGGGGCGTGTGCTGTACTGGCGACTGCCGCGACGGGTGACGCTGCCGAGCCGCAGTTCGGCAAATGGCAAAAGATCGAGCTGTCGTTCGACGGACCGGATGCGCGTGGTCGCGGCGAGCCGAACCCGTTCGCCGTGCGGTTGGACGTTCGGTTTCGCAGCCCGTCCGGCCGCGAGTATGTCGTTCCGGGCTTCTACAACGGAGACGACCGCGGCGGTCTGGACGGCAACGTGTGGAAAGTGCGGTTTTCGGCCGACGAGGTGGGTCGCTGGACGTATCGCACGTCGAGCGATGTGGCACAGCTCGATGGCCGCACGGGCTCGCTGGTCGTGGGCGGCGTTCCCGCGGACGCGGCGGGCTTCTGGAAATGGGGGCGGCTCGAAGCGATCGGCACCGCGGAGAACCGGATCCGGTATCTGAAGTTCCGCGACGGCCCGTTCTGGCTCAAAGCCGGCTGCGACGACCCGGAGAATTTCCTGGGCAACTATCGGCATTACGATACGCCGGACGAGCGGCGTGCAGCCATCGACTATCTCGCGGCCCGCGGCATCAACTCGATGTACGTCGTCCTGCACAACGTCGGCGGCGACGGGAACGACGTCTGGCCGTGGCTGGGCCGATCGCCGCGCGAAGCGAAGGCCAACGCCGCCGGCCAGGTGCGGTTCGACATCGCCAGGCTGGAACAGTGGGCCGCCCTGTTCGAATACATGCAAACCCAGGGTGTCGCCCTGCACGCCGTGCTGGAAGACGACAGCGCCTGGACGGGCTATGACCACCGGCGCTACTACCGGGAACTGGTGGCTCGATTCGGCTATCTGCCGGCCATGCTGTGGAACTGCGGCGAGGAGTACAACGAGAACTATTCGCTGGCCGAGGCTCTGGACCTGATGCGGCAGCTCAGCCGCATCGACCCGTACGACCACCCGCGCGGCATTCACAACGTCAATCGCCCGACCGACGCGTACATCGACGCGCCGCAGATCGATTTCACGTCGATCCAGACGGACAGCCCCGGCGGCCGGCGCTCGACCGCCGCCGCCCTGCAACACAACCGCATGGCCATCCAGTGGCTCGAGCGATGCGCCCGGCGTCGCCGGCGGATGCTGGTCGTCGGTTTCGACGAAGCGCGGCCGGAAGAGGACCGACGCTGTTGGTGGAGCGTGTATCTGGGCGGCGGCGTGTGGGAGACGCACGTGCGTGAGCCCTACGACCGGCCGCCGTCGGCTTGGGAACCGGCCTGGAAACAGCTCGGCGGCGCGCGAGCGTTCATGGAATCGATGTCGTTCTGGCGGATGCAGCCGCGCAACGATCTGGTGCGCGAAGGCCAGGCTTTTTGCTTGGCCGCGCCGGGCGAAGTTTATGCGTTCTACTTGCCCGCCGGCGGGCCGGTGGCCGTGCAGTTGGCGGACGGCCTGCGGTATCGCGTGGCGTGGTGGAATCCGTCCAATGGCCGCGACGGGACATTCCAGGCGGAGGCGACGATCGGCGGCGGCGTGCAGACGCTGAAGCCACCTGCGCCGGGCGATTGGGCCGTCCGCCTGACGCGCTCGGACTGATCGGCTGGATCGCTCGGACGACGCACATCGGACGTACGGGTCGGATGTGCATTCCAGCCCGTGATCCGCGGACGCTCGAACGGGCGTCTCCTCGCTCGACGATTTCCAGCCACCTCACCGTCGGGTCACTCCCGAGCGTGTTCGGCAGGCGCTCGGCATCGCCATCGTTGGCAGACCGTTTGCCTCGCCGTCTGCGGGCTTTGTAGATTGTGGTTGAAAGGGAACGGTGTGGTCTGCGCAGCACGGACACGGGCCCCGCATCCACGAGCCGAAAACGTGCAGGAGAACGCTCATGCCCGGAATCTATTTCGAAAACGGTGGCGGCTTTCCGGTCCGCCGGACACCCGGTGAGCGATCTGAACACTCGCATGCGTCGACACGTGCTGGTCTCAATCGCAAGCAGTTTCTGCGGCATCTGCTTGCCTACGGTGCCGGTGGTGCGCTGTGGCTGCGTCTGACGCCGGGCCGGGCGGCGGAACGGCCGGCCGATTGGACGGTCGCGCTGCTGGCGGATACGCACATCCCGGCCGACGCCAGCGAGAGCTACCGTGGATTCCGGCCGGCCGAGAATCTGCAAACGGTCGTGCCGCAGATCGTCGAGTCTCCGGCGAACACCGCGTTTCTGCTGGGCGATGCGGCTCGCCTGGCCGGACTGCCCGGCGATTACGAACGGCTGGAGAATCTGCTTTCACCGGTAGCCGCGAAGATGCCGGTGGTGATCGGTCTGGGAAATCACGACAACCGGGTGAATTTCTTCAAGCGTTTTCCCGCCGAACGGCTGCTTGGCAAACGGGCCGACGTGCCGGGCAAACACGTCACAGTCGTGGAACATCCCGTGCTCCGCGTGGTGATGCTCGATTCGCTGCTGTACGTCAACAAGGTGGCCGGACTGCTGGGCAAGGCTCAGCGGGC
>RFHO01000151.1 GCA_003696385.1 Planctomycetota bacterium
AATCGCGACACGGTCGCGCGAGCGGCATGCTGCGACAGGTTTTCGCAATCGTGGTCGTGTTCGGGGTTTCTACTTGAATAGATCGCGCGGTAAAGGGATACTAGCACTATATGAGTGGGTGAAATTTGCTATTCCATCCGAATGTGTGTTTAGATTTCGGTTGCGGAGCCCCGCGGGGCATCGTGGCAGCCGAACGCGGGGGAGTTCCCAGCCGTGGGAACGTTTCGGTCGGAACGCAAACGCGTCGTCCGGAAGTGCTCGGGGCGGCGTGGCGGCTTCCGGCGGCGCATGCGGCTTCGGCGCTGCGGGGGCGGACGCGGCGCTGCGGAGTGATGGGTTGCTCGAGATGGTGGGCGGTCGGCATCCGAACCCAAACCTGGGGACCGAACGATGAGCGTGATACGCGTGCTGCTGGTCGAAGACGACGACGTGGATGCCGAACAGATCCGCCGCCATTTGCGCGAGCCGACGATGCTGACCGGCGATCCGGAGGTGGGATTCGAGGTGACCCACGCGCGGAGTATTTCGGAGACGCGGCGGGTGCTCAATACCACGCAGCTTCCCTTCGATTGCGTCGTGCTCGATACGCGTTTGCCCGACAGTGACGGGCTGCGGACGGTGCAACGGGTGCACGAGATGGCTCCGCGGGTTCCGATCGTGGTGCTTTCGGGTGTGGATCCGAACGCGTCGGCAAAGGACCTGCTGTCGGTCGGCGCGGATACATTCTTGCGCAAGAGTGTGCTGACCGTCCGGCCCAGTCCGGACAATCAGCTGCAACAATCGGTGGTGTTCGCGATCGAGCGCCGGCGGTTGCTGGTGACGCAGCGGAAGCTGGCGGAGGAGGAGAACGAGCGGAGCGTGGCGATCCGGACGCAGCGGGATCTGCTGCCGCGGCTGGCGGAGGTTCCCGGACTGGAGTTTCACGGTGTCTTTCTGCCGCTGACGGGGCTATCGGGAGACTGCTACGACGTGTTTCCGCTGGCCAACGGTGGGGTGGGGTTCATCGTCGGAGACGTCAGCGGTCACGGCTATGGTTCGGCGATGATCATGACGGGGTTGCGGCGGCTGTTGCGTTCATTGCTGGATGAGTCGGAAGTGATCGCCACGCATCTGGATCATTCGCCGGCCCGTCGCCGACAGTTGATGGAGCAATGGGGCACCAACGGGGATACGGAGCAGCGGCTGCAGGACGTCGCGCAACGGTTGTCCTGCAGCGTGGAGCACGTTCGGTCGATGCTGACGCTGGCGCACGTCATCCACGTGGTCAACGATGGAATCCACGCCGACACGCCTTCGGGCCGCTATGCGACGGTGTTTCTGGGCCTGATTTCCTTCGAACCGCCGTCCCTGACGTGGGTGGGGCTCGGGCACCGGGGCGTACTGGTGCGTGCCGACGGTGGGCGGGTGGTGCTCGAAAGCACCGGCCGTCCGATCGGGCTATTTCCGTCGGTGGAGCTGGAACTGGAGTTTCCGGGCACGATTCCGCTGCAGCCCGGGGATGTGGTGGCGGTGTTGACGGATGGGTTCCATGAATCGCACGGTCCGGGAGGCGTCATGCTGGGGGAGGAGGCGTTGTGGCGGACCGTCGAGGAGCATCGGCATCGACCGGCGAAGGAGATCGTCGAAGCGCTGGTTGCGCTTCGGCGGACTCATCTGCACGGCGTCGAAGCCGGCGACGACGCAACGGGCCTGGTGCTGAAGTTCCTTGGCCGCGGAGCTCCGGCCCGCGATGTGCATTGAGCGGCCGCCGTGGTCTGTGGCGGCCGCTCGGGGGTGGTACGTGGGACGTTGCCGGGTCCGAGCTGGGCGATGGGCGGCGTCGTGTCGGACGGCGATTCCGCAGCAGCCTCTGCGTTGGTACCGTGTTCGGAAGAGACGGGCTGAGGCAGGAGCGTAAATGTTCGGGCTGCGGTCGGCGGCGCTGCGGCGTTCCCAATCGAAAGTGGATGCTGTGTTGCGGTTCCGGGTAGGTCCCCGACGGTTTCTGGTGTGTCTGGCCGCGACGGCGGTAGTGGTCGTGGTCGCCGCGGTGGCGTGCGAACTGTTTGCATCGGAATGGCGGAGCGGTGCGGCGGCGCACAGTGTGTTGGAGACGGCGGCGACCGGTGTGGCGTTGGCAACATCCGTACTGATTCTGTTGCGCTACCGTACGCGTCCGACGCGCTCGTGGCAGTGGCTGGGCGTGGCGATGGTGGGGACGGCCTTGCTGGACGGGCTGCATGTCGTGCTGACTCTGCCTCCGCTGACCGGGGTGGTCGCCTTGCCCGCGGAGGATCTGATTCCGTGGAGCTGGCTGGCGTCGCGGACCTTTCTGGCCAGCACGTTGCTGCTGTGGAGTTCGCGACATGCCGGAAGCGGTCGATTGTTCGATGACGATCGTGAGCTGCGGGTACCGGACCTGCGTGTGTTGCTGATCGCGGTGGGGGTGTGGGCGATTTCGCTGGCCACGTTTCTTTTCGTACCGCTGCCGCATTTCCATTCCCGTTCGCCACTGTTCGGGCGACCGGCGGATTTCATTCCGGGTGTTCTGTTCGCTGCGGCGGCGTACCAGCTGTGGCGGCAACCGCTGTGGCGGCACAACCTGTTTTATCGATCGATGCTGCTGGGATTGACGATCGACGCGTTGGCGCAACTGGTGGTGATGCCGCGGTCGCGCGCGGTGTTCGACGCCAGTTTCGATTTCGCGCATGTGTTGAAGATCGCCGGTTACGGGAGCGTCCTGGTGGGGGTCCTCCATTCGATCTGGGACCAGTTGCGTCGAACGGCGTGGAGTCTGAGGCAGACGGCGATCGAGTCGGCGACGCTGCGGATGCTCTTCGAAGCTCTGCCGGACGCGGTCTATTTCAAGGACTTGAGCGAGCGGTACGTTCTGGTCAACAAGCCCCTGCTGGGGCTGCTGCGACGTCCCGGCCTGGAGCAGATCGTGGGGAAATCGGATCGGGATCTGTGGCCGGAGGCGTTTGCGGAGTGGAACCGGCGTTCGGATCGCGAAGTGCTGGAAACCGGTCGGGCGATCGTGCAGCAGGAACATCGGCTGGCCGCCGGTCCGGAGCAGTCGATGCGGTTCGTGCTGTTGAGCAAGTTGCCCTGTCGCAATGCCGATGATGACGTGATCGGTGTCCTGGGCGTGATCCGCGATATCACGGAAGCCAAACGCTCCCAACAGGCGCTGCAGCGGACGCAGGAGCTGCTCGAGCTGGCCACTTCAGGTTCCAGCCTGGGCCTGTGGGTCTGGGACGTGCGGACCAACCACGTTTGGTACTCGGACCGGTTCCGGGAGCTTTTGGGGTACCGCGAGGGATTGGCGAACCGGTTCCCGGACACGTTCGAATCGTTTCGTTCGCATTTGCACAGCGATGATGCGCCGCGTGTATTCCGCGCGATCGAGCGGCACATCGAATCGGGCGAGCCGTACGACGTGCGGTATCGGCTGCGCTGCCGCGACGGAACGTACCGCTGGTTTCGGGCGTGCGGACGCGTTGTGGAATCGGAGGGAGTGGGATCCTCGCGCAAACCGTTGCGGATGGCCGGGTCGATTCAGGACGTGGACGACGAGATGCAGACGCGGGCCCAGTTGCAGGTGGTCGCCGCCGGACTGGGCCTTCCGCCGGTCGAGTTTCCGGGAATGACCGAACAGCGATTCGTTCTGCCGTCGTTCAACCTGGAGGCGAGCATCACGTGCGGAGCGGTGATCCGCGCTCTGGGGCATCGTGCCGCGAGCCGAGGTGATTTTCTGGCGTCGCTGGCGAAGCTGTTCGCGGAGCGGTTTTTCGCGGACGAGGGCCGGAGCAATGCGGCCTTCGGGGCGGTGCGGGTGTATCTGGGATTGCGTTCGCACCAGTTGAGCGGTGTGCAGCGGGAGCGGGCGATGGAGGTGTTCGGTCCCGACGTGCTCCACTCCGGGAAGGCCTTTCTGGTGGAAGTGGCTCGGGCGGGCGACCTGTGTTCGCAGGACGATCGCTCGGCGGCGGATCCGGAGCTGTTTGTGCTCAGCGGCGGGGATTGGGCCGATCGACGGCCGGTGGTGGCGCGGCTGTTGCGCCGATTGGGAATGAACGCGACGGGCGGTTCGCGCGAACCGCTGGGTCGGATGGTGGTCAATGAAGGGCTGATCGCCGGTGTGCACATCGAGGACGTGTGCCGCTCGAGCGAGGTTTCATCGGGCGAAGCAGAGCGGCTCGCGGCGCAGGGAGTGGTATCGGCGGTGGCCTTCGGCGGGGCGCTGCCCAACGGTGAGCGCTTCGTGGTGGAGTTGCTGGCCCGCAGCAGGTTCGACGCGGCCGTGGCTCAGCGGCTGGCGCATCTGGCCACCAGCATCGAACTGGCCCTGTTGCAGCACACTCGGTTGCCGAACCTGCTGCAGTGTCAGATCGAGGCGATCGACAGGCTGCTCCGCAGCCATGAAATCATCGTCGTGGATCAGGAAGCGCAATTGGAAGAGTTGGTACAGTCCGTGAAAGTCGCCAACGAGTCGCTGATGGCGATGAACCAGGAACTGGAGCACTTTCTGTACATCGCATCGCACGATCTGCGGGCTCCGCTGCGGCACATCAAGGTGCTGATCGACTGGATCGAGGAAGAGGGTGTGCGGGCATTGCCGAAGGCTTCCCGGCGGTATCTCCGCCAGCTCCGGCAGCGGGTGGACCGGCTGGGAATGTTGCTCGATTCGCTGCTGGCCTATTCCCGGCTGGGGCGCCGACGGGGACCGGAGCGTTCCGTGGACGTGGGCGAGTTGATCCGGCAGGCCACCGCCGACCTTGGATTGGCGGAACGGTCGGACGTGGAGATTCGATTGCCCGAGCACTGGCCGACGCTCCGTTGCGAGGAGGTCCGGCTGTCTTCGGTATTCCGGAACCTGCTGGGCAATGCGGTGGAACACAACGCCGATCTGGGGCGTCCGTTGCGAATCGACGTGAGCTGGGAAGACGGCGGTGCGATGTATCGCTTCCGCGTACAGGATGACGGTAAGGGCATTCCGGCCGAGTCGGCCGAGACGGTCTTCGGGTTGTTCACCACGCTGGTGCCCCGCGACGCGCACGAATCCAGCGGAATGGGACTGGCGATGGTCAAGAAGGCGGTGGCCATCGAAGGGGGCGACGTATGGGTCGAACACCCGCCGGAAGGGGGAGTGGCCTTCGTGTTCACCTGGCCGAAGGAGAGTCGGTCCGGCGGTGCCGCAAAGCCGTCGCTGCTGCCGGCGCAGTGACAGGACGTGCGGCGGACGACCGGTCGCAGTCGCGGAGAACATCCCTTCACGGCCGGGCGTGCGCCAAAGCGGCGCGGATCGTCCTCTGCTGGTCGGCGGGGAAGCACGTATCCGCGGCGGGTGCCTTGTGACGCCACCCGGTGCACCCGGCGGGCCGTCTGAAGCCGGTCGCGCCACGGCGGCGGTCGAAAAGGCCGATCGAAAACGGTATGATTGCGGCGCTCCGGTGTCGGATGAGGCCGCGCCGGATTTCCCACCGCAACGAAGACCCTGCCAGATCGGCCGGCATCCGTTCCGTTCGACTGCGTCGGCGGTGTGTGAATTGCGATGCGGTCGACGGGGCGGTCGGGCAGCCGATGTCCGATTCTCCGCTGCTGCCTTGGGCGCGTGCCCCGCGGTGGCAATGTGGCCGCCGGATTCCTGCGCGGCCGATCGATCGAGACGGTTCGAAGGGCACGTGCCGCAACCACCCAATGAGGAGAGCTCTGCGAATGGTTCGGCTGGAATCCCACGCACGTCGCTCGGTTCGCCGAAGCGGGTTCCGGTATGGCGACGGGTGGTCCGGCCTCCGGCACGTGGCGGCGGATGGCTGCGGCGGCGGGGGCGTGGTCCGTGCCGCTGTGTGTGCCGGGGTTGCGGTTTGCTGGGCGATCGGCGGGATGGCCGTGACGGTGTTTGCTCAGCAGCCGTCGGCGGCCGTGGGACCCGATCACGAAGCGCGAGTGAAGGCGGGCCTGAAACTGTTTCGGCAGAAGGTGCGGGGCATTTTCAAGGCACGCTGTCTGACGTGTCATGGCGGGGACGACGTCCAGGGCGCGTTCGATCTGGCGCGTCGCGAGGATCTTCTGAAGGGCGGCGATCGTGGGCCGGCCGTCGTTCCCGGATCGCGCGGCAAGAGTCTGCTGTACGCGTTGATCACGCATCGGCGTCAGCCGCACATGCCGTACGACGAGCCGAAGCTGCCGGCCGAGGAGATCGAGGCGATCGGGCGATGGATCGACCTGGGCGCGCCGTATGACCGGCCACTGGTGGAGGAGAAGGTTCAGGCCACGCCCTGGCAGTATCGCACGATCGATCCGGAAGACCGGCAGTGGTGGGCTTTCCGGCCGCTGGGCGCCGCCGCGCCTCCGCGGCTTGCGGACGACCGTTGGTCGCGGACTCCGATCGATCGGTTCATTCTGGCGAAGCTGCGCGAGGCAGGGCTGGAGCCGGCTCCGATCGCCTCCCGTCGTCAACTGATCCGCCGGGTGTACCTGGACATGCTGGGCGTTCCGCCGTCGGCCGCGGAAGTTCGGGCCTTTGTGGAGGACGAATCGGAAGATGCCTACGAGCGGATGGTGGATCGCGTTCTGGCGAGCCCGCATTTTGGCGAGCGGTGGGCTCGGCATTGGCTGGACGTGGCCCGTTTCGCGGAGAGCTTCGGGTTCGAACAGGACTACGACCGTCCGTATGCGTACCACTACCGCGACTTCGTGATCAAGGCGTTCAACGGGGACATGCCCTATGATCGGTTCGTCCGCTGGCAGATTGCCGGTGACGAACTGGCTCCGGACGAACCGTTGGCCTGGATGGCGACCGGATTTCTGGGGGCGGGCGTGTTCCCCACGCAGTTGACCGAGCGGGAGTTCGAACCCGCGCGGTACGACGAGCTGGACGACATGCTGAAGACCACCGGCAACGCCATGTTGGGGCTGACGATCGGCTGTGCGCGGTGCCATGAGCACAAGTACGACCCGATCCCCCAGGGCGATTACTATCGGATGCTGGCCACGTTCACGACAGCGATTCGCAGTAATGTGGAGCTGGAACTGAACCCGCAGGAAACACAGCAGGCGCTGGCCGCATTCGACCGCCGTCTTCAGCGACTGGATGCCGAAATCGCGCGGTACCGCGGGCAGGTGCTCGAACCGGCCTTCCAACGGTGGCTGCGGACGGCGGGTTCCGAGGACGCTCCGCGGCGATCGACGTGGACGTTGCTGCGGCCGGAGAATCTGGACAGTGAAGGGGGCGCCACGCTGAAGCCGTTGGAGGATGGTAGTGTCCTGGCGAGCGGCAAGAACGCGGCGTTCGATACCTACCGGATCGAGGTGACGCTGTCGACGTTTCCGATCACGGCCGTGCGACTGGAGGCGTTGACACACGAAAGTCTGCCCCGCAAAGGGCCGGGACGCGCGGGCAATGGCAATTTCGCCCTTTCGGATCTGCGGCTTTTCGTCCAGCCGATGGATGCGGAGACGGTCGCCACGGGGCGCTTGGGTGTCGATGCGGCCGCCAACGGGGGGGCGGGGGCCGCGTCGCAGGGCGAAGGCGCCGCGACGAACAGACCGCGGCGGCTGAAGTTCGTTGCGGCGCGTGCGACCCACCAGCAGAACGACACCAGCCTATCGGTCGCCGCGGCGATCGACGGCGATCCGAAGAGCGGCTGGGCCGTGGACTTCGGCGGTATCGGCAAGGACCAGGCGGCGGTTTTCGAGCTGGCCGAGCCGTTGGTCGCCGAGCGACCGTTGCGGGCCATTTTCGAGCTGGATTTCCGCAACAATTCCGGGCACAACCTGGGGCGCTTTCGTTTGAGTGTCACCGGGCATGATCGGCCGGTACCCCTGCACGGGGCGGCCGGTGATGACGCAGCCCGTCAGGCGTGGGAGGCGTGGCGGGCGAAGCGTTCGTTGTCTGGGGCCCAGAGACGGGCCCTGTTCGACTGGTTCGCGCGACGCGACGCGCGGTGGCGGGAATTGCACGCGGCACGCCGGCGATTGTTGGCCGAAAAACCCAAGCCGCGGCGGGTGAAGGTGATGGTGGTCAGTGAAGGCGTCAAGCCGATCCCGCACCATGCCGATGCGCGCGGTTTTCCGCACTTCTACCCGAAGACGTACTACCTCAAGCGGGGCGATACGAATCAGAAGGACGGTGAGGCCGAGCAGGGCTTTCTACAGGTGCTGATGCGGGCTCCGGAAGGGGCCGAGCACTGGTGCGTGACGCCACCGCCGGGAGCAAAGACGTCGTATCGCCGCGCGGCGTTCGCCCGGTGGATGACGGACGTGGAGTACGGTGCCGGAGCGTTACTGGCCCGCGTGATCGTCAATCGGTTGTGGCATCATCACTTCGGCCGGGGCATCGTGGCCACGCCGAACGACTTCGGGCACCAGGGGGCTCCGCCGACGCATCCGGAGTTGCTGGAGTGGTTGGCGGCGCGGCTGGTCGCGTCGGGGTGGCGGTTGAAGGACATCCACCGGCTGATCCTGACCAGTGCCGTCTACATGCAGGACAGCCGCGTGTCTTCTCGCACCTTGGCCGCCGACCCGGAGAACCGCTGGCTGGCGCGATATGACGCCCACCGACTGGAAGCCGAAGTGATCCGGGATTCGATTCTGGCTGTCACGGGGATGCTGGACGACACGATGTTCGGTCCCGGAACGCTCGATCCGAACATGCGGCGGCGGAGCATTTACTTCTTCGTCAAGCGCAGCAAGCTGATTCCGATGATGCAGGTTTTCGACGCGCCCGAGCCGCTGGTGAGCGTGGGGCGGCGGCCGACGACCACGGTGGCCAGTCAGGCGCTGATGTTCATGAACAGCCCGCAGGTTCGCGCCGCCAGCCGGACTTTCGCACTGCGTTTGCGGCAGCGAGTGGGTGATTCGATCGAAGCGGCGTTGCGCGAGGCGTTTCTGGCGGCGTTGGCGCGACAGCCCGAGGACGAGGAACTGCAGACTCTGGTCACCGGTTTCGACCGGCAGCGAAAGCTGCACGCCGCGGCCGGGCACGCGGAGCCCGATTTACAGGCGCTGACGGACCTGTGCCAGGTGATTCTCAGCCTGAACGAGTTTCTGTACGTCGACTGACCGCTGCCGGCCGCCGCGCGGCGTTCCGTTTCGGACGAGTCGGCCGGAGCAGGGTCCGTCGACCGGACCGGCAGGGGCGGTGGGATGCGGCTTCGCCGGTGAGGTGGACGGTGCGGCAGGATCGTCTTCTCCGGCGGTCGGGCGTGTGCCATCGGCGGGTACGTCTCGAAAGTCGCTCAGCATGCACCAGTCGTTGCCTTCGCGCGACGTCGTGTTGGTCGGTGCCGGCCATACGAACATGCACATCGTGCGAATGTTCCGGATGCAACCGCTGCCGGACGTTCGATTGACGCTGGTTTCGCCGTTCAGCCGGGCGACCTACAGCGGCATGTTGCCGGGATTGCTGGCCGGTCTGTACACGCCGGACGAGATGAGCATCGACCTGTACCGCTTCTGTGCGGCAGCCGGTGTCCGGCTGATCGTGGCTCGGGCCGTGGGGCTGGATCCGCAGCGGCGGCGGATCCAGCTGGAGGGGCGTCCCGAAATCCGCTTCGACGTCGCTTCGGTGGGAATCGGCTCGGTTCCGGCCGGCTGGCAGTGGTGGCGCGATCGCCCGGAGGTTCTGAGCATCAAGCCGATGGCGACGTTTCCGCAGCGTCTGGAGCGGCGGCTGCGCCTGGCGGTGGCTCGCGGCCGCACCGTTCAGATCGCGGTGGTCGGCGGCGGTGCCGCGGGGACGGAAATCGCGTTTTGTCTGTTGCCGTATCTGAAGCGGCTGGGAGTGTCCGGCCGGGTGCGTCTGGTCGAGCGCAAGGGGGAGATTCTGAGCGGATACGCGGGCCGTCTGCGGCGGATCGCGCATCGCGAGTTGCTGCGTCGTGGGATCGACGTGCACACGGATTTCGCGGTGACCGAATGGCACGACGGCCGGTTGTTCGATGCGTCGCAGCGCGCCTTGCCCGCGGATGTGGTCGTGTGGGCGGTGGGAGCGGCTCCGCCGCCGGAGCTGGACGGCTTCCGGCTGCCCAAGGCGGCCGACGGATTTCTGGCGATTCGCCCGACGTTGCAGACCACCGCGGACGCGCCGGTGTTTGCCGTGGGCGACACGGGCACGCGGGAAGATCGGACGCTGCCGAAAGCGGGGGTATACGCCGTCCGCGAGGGGCCGGTGCTGTGGGAAAACATCCAGCGGATGCTCGCCGGACGTCCGCTGAAAACCTACGACCCGCAGAAGACCTTTCTGTCGCTGCTGGCCACCGGTGACGGCCGCGCGATGGGACAGTACCGCGGAATGGCCTTCTACGGCCGCTGGGTGTGGCGGTGGAAGGATTACATCGACCGCCGTTTCATGCGGATGTATCACGATTACCGGCCGATGGGGGACGGGTCGCAGACGTCCGTGGCAGGGGCTTCACAGCGCCCCGGGAAGCGGCGTTCGACGGCGGTGGCGGCGGGCGCGGCGATGCGGTGCCGCGGCTGCGGCGGCAAGGTCGGAGCCGGCGTCCTGCAGGCCGCTTTGCAGCGGTTGGAAGTGCCGGTGTCCCGCTGGACGCGATTCGGGCTCGATCGGCCGGACGACGCCACGATCCTCGATCCGGCGGCGGGCGCGGCCGACGTGCTTTCGGTCGATTTCTTTCAGGCCTTCCTGGATGAGCCGTACCTGATGGGGCGGATTGCGGCGCTGAACGCGCTGAGTGACGTCTGGGCCATGGGCGCCGACACCGTGGGGGCGCTGGCGATGGTCGTCTTGCCACACGGCCCGCCCCGGGCGCAGGTGGAATTGCTTTACCAGTTGCTTGCCGGTGGTCTGCGTGAGCTGAAGGACTGTGGAGCGACACTGCTGGGCGGGCACACCATCGAGGGCGACGAGCTGACGATCGGCTTTACGGCCGTGGGGACGCTGGCCGGCCGGGAGCCGTGGAGCAAATCGGGTTTGGTCCCCGGGAACCGCCTGGTGTTGACCAAACCGTTGGGAACGGGAACGCTGCTGGCCGGAATGCCGCGGGCGCGCACCCGCGCCGAATGGGTCGACGCGATGCTGGCCGTTCAATTGCAGCCCAATCGGGCTGCAGCCGAGGCGGCTGGGGCGACGGGCGTGCGCGCGGTCACGGACGTGACCGGGTTCGGCCTGGTGGGGCATCTGCTGGAAATGGTGCGGGCGTCGGGTGTGGACGTGGAGCTGGCCGCCGGGGCCGTTCCGCGGCTGGCGGGATTCGACGAACTGGTCGCCGAAGGAGTTCTCAGCACGCTGATGCCGGCCAACGTGCTGGGGGCTGCGCACGCCGTGCGCGTTCCCGCGGGATTGCGGCTGGCGGAGCAGATCGCCGCCGAGGACGAGGATTTCGAAACGCGGCTGGCGGAGTTTTTTTCGCGGCGCCCGGAGTATGCGGCACTGTTCGATCCACAGACTTCGGGCGGTTTGCTGATCGGCGTGGGTGAGGAGCGTCTGGAGGAACTGATGGGCCGGTTGGACGACCGAGGCGTTGCGGCGGCGGTCGTGGGCCGTGTGATGCCGCGTTCGGAGGCGGAGGCCACGATCCGGCTGGTGGACTCGGTGGCCAGCCCGGCGATGGAGGGTGCGCGGTGAGCGGCGACCGTCCGGTTGTGCGTCGCCTGATGGATGAGCCGGATCCGGCTGCCGTGCTGGCGGCATTTCCGCCGGTGACGCGTCCCGTGCTGTTCGACAGTGCCCTGCGGGACGCGTGTCGTGGTCGCTTTTCGTTTTTCAGTGCCGATCCGCTGCTGCTGGTTCGATGGCGGCGGGTGCGGGAGGGTGACCAGCCGTTCGGGCCGCTGCGTCCGCTGACGCGTTGGATCGACCACTGGCCGCGAGCAGAGGGCCTGGGGGGCTTCCAGGGCGGTCTGGCGGGAGTGCTGTCGTACGAACTGGGCGGGAATTTCGAGACGATTCCGCGGGCGGGGATCGACGAATACCGGTTGCCCGATCTGGTGATCGGTCTGTACGACTGGGCCGTGGTGTGGGATCACGATACGGGAGGCTGTTGGTTCACGGCGCAGCGACTGGCCGCCGATTCCTTCGCGGACGTGGTCCGGCGCGTGGAGCGTGCGGCGGCCGGGAACGGCGAAGTCCAGGTGTGTGCGGCGGAACCGCCGTCACCCGAACGGCGGTATCGATCCCTGCTGGACCGGCTGTGCGAGGTGAAGGGCCGCGAGCCTGGTCGAGCGGACACGGCCGAACGGCCGGGCGCGTCGATTCCGCCGGCGATCCGCCGGCCGGTGCCGGTCGCAGCGATCCGTGCCTTGGGTGGGACGAGCGACTTCAGCCGCGAGGAGTACCTGCGGGCGGTGGAGCGGGTGCTGGAGTGGATTCGCGCGGGCGACATTTTCCAGGCCAACCTGTCACAGCGGCTGGTTTTTCCGTTCGGCGGGTCGCTGGTGGAACTGTACCGGCGGCTGCGGGCGTGTAACCCGGCGCCGTTTGCGGGGTTTTTCGCTGACGAGGATTGGGCGATCCTCAGCGCGTCCCCGGAACGGTTCATTCGGTGCGCCGGCGGGGTGGTCCAGACACGTCCGATCAAGGGAACGCGGCCGAGGGGAACGGGGCCGGAAGCCGATCTCATCTACGAGGAGGAGCTGCGGCGGAGTGCCAAGGATGCCGCCGAGAACGTGATGATCGTGGATTTGTTGCGCAACGATCTGTCGCGGGTATGCCGACCCGGCTCGATCCGTGTCACCGAGCTGTGCGCGGTGGAACGGTACCAGACGGTGCAGCATCTGGTGTCCACGGTGGAGGGCGAACTGGCAGGTGGTCGGGACGTGTGGGATCTGCTGACCGCTGCGCTGCCGGGCGGTTCGATCAGCGGCGCTCCCAAGATCCGGGCCCAACAGATCATCGCCGAACTGGAGCCGACGGTCCGCGGCCCGTATTGCGGGAATCTGGTCTACTACGGACCGCAGGGGACGTTCGACAGCAACATTCTGATCCGGACCTTCGTGTGGCGCAGTGGTCACCTGCAGTGCGCGGTGGGAGGCGGCGTGGTGATCGATTCGGATCCACAATCCGAATACTACGAGACGCTGGCGAAAGCCGAGGGAATGATCCGTGCGTTGCGGGCCGCCGTCGGTGAGGCTTCCCCGGAAGCGATCCGCGGAGGCTGACTGGCCGCAGGTCAGGACGCGGCGGGCCGGTACTCTTCCCAGGGGAGCCCGAAGGTGTCGGCCACGGCCTGATTGGTCAGCCGGCCGTCGATGGCGTTCAGCGCGTGTGCGAAGCCGGGATCGGCGGCCAGGGCGCGGTCCAGTCCGAAATCGGCCAGCCGCAGCACGTAGGGAAAGGTGACGTTGCACAGCGCGTAGGAGCTGGTCCGGCCGACGGCGCCGGGCATGTTGGTCACGCAATAGTGCACGATGCCGTCGACCACGAAGGTGGGGTTGGAATGCGTGGTCGGATGGGAGGTTTCGATGCAGCCCCCCTGATCGATCGCCACGTCGATGATCACCGCTCCCGGCTTCATCAGCTTCAGGTCTTCACGGCGGACCAGGACGGGCGCCCGGGCGCCTTCGATCAGTACGGCTCCGATCAGCAGGTCTGCCAGTCGCAGTTGTTCCCGGATCGTGTGGCGGTCGCTGAAGAGCGTGTTCACATTGGCCGGCATGATGTCTTCCAGATACCGCAGTCGATCGACGTCGATGTCGAGGATCGCGACGTCGGCTTGGAAGCCGGCAGCGATCTGAGCCGCATTCTTGCCGACCACGCCGCCGCCGAGGATCGTGATGTGCGCGGGCGCCACACCGGGCACGCCGCCGAGCAGGATTCCGCGGCCTTCCTGCGGTCGTTCGAGGTATTTCGCCCCTTCCTGAATGCTCATCCGGCCGGCCACTTCGCTCATCGGCGTCAGGCACGGATGACCACCCCGAGCGTCGCGCAGGGTCTCGTAGGCCAGAGCCGTGATGCGGGCCCGCAGCATCGCTTCGGTCAGCTCCCGCGAGGCGGCGAAGTGGAAATACGTGAAGACGATCTGTCCCGGCCGCAGCAACGGCCATTCCGACGGCAGCGGCTCCTTGACCTTCACGACCAGTTCCGCCTCGGCGAATATCGCCGCGGCATCCTCTACGAGTACGGCACCGGCCCGCTCATAGTCGCTGTCCGTGATGCCGCTTCCCAGGCCGGCCGTCCGCTGCACCAGGACGCGGTGACCGCGGCGGACCAGCTCTTCCACGCCGACCGGCAGCATCGCCACGCGGTATTCGTCCGCTTTGATTTCCTTGGGCACGCCGATGATCATCGACCGATCCTTTCGTCAGAACGGATGGCAGTGCGCGGACGGGCGGACATACCGCACGATAGTTTCCGCCGTTCCGCGGTCGTTGCTTCGATTGGTCGCATCGTGGGATCCGGCGTCTGGACCGGTTGCGGAGATTGCGCTGACGCCGGCGACCTGCACCCTGCACCATACGGTGCCACTGCGACCGCGTTGCGTCAATGCGTCGATTCGCTCCCATCCGACCGCGGTGGGTACGGAAGCCCGATCGTGCGCCGCGGAGTGCGACCGAACGTCACGACGGCCCGCATGCGGCGGAAACGGAAACGGGCTTGCGAAGCCGCGGCGCAGGCCGGCGGTTCACAAGCCCTGTTGATGGCGATCGTCAAACCACAAGCACGGCGGCGGCGTGAGCGCTCCGTTTCCCCGGGTGGATCCAAGATCCGGCCGCCGGGGTCGTCGTGACTCACTGTTCGAAGACGGACTTGGGAACCTTCACCACGCCGATATCCGTCGTCTTGCCGTCTTCCACGACGACGGTGAAGCCGCGTTTGTAGGGCTTGACGGCGCTGAGCCCTTCGAAGCCCTTGGTGACGTACCCGGGAATCTCGTGCCAGACGTAGAAGCTGTGTTCTCCGGCAGGGAGTTTCTGGATTTCGAAGCGCCCTTCCGCATCGGTGATCGCGGCGTATGGGTGATCGAGCACGAGCCACCGCGCGCTCATCCAGGGATGGATATTGCACTCGACGCGTGAGGGCAGGAACTCACCGGCGGTCAAGGTGACCCGCAGCCCCTTGCGTTCCTTGGGCGGGATCAGCACGTTGAAGCTCTGGTTGCGGAAGAACGTGGCGTTGGTGTTGTGTGCGCATCCGTCGTTGGACTTCAACACGACGGTCTGGCCGGCCTGGATGAACAGGGTGTGCGGCACGAAGCGGCATCCAACCTGATCGAAGACGACTTCCTTTTCCTTCGGCTGGGCAAGGTCGGGGTGAATGGCGGGGGCCCGCCGCAGGTACACGAAGATGTGCTGGATGCCCTTGGTCACGGGGTCGACGACCAGTTCGTCCGAGGGAACGTTCTGCTTGGCGCAGCACGCGGCGTCCTTGACGTTCGGGTCGCCCTTTTTGACCAGCAACTTCGGCGGAGGCACCTCACCGTCCAGGACGAACTGTCCCTTGATGTTTCCCCAGCCTTCGGCGCGGGCATCGCGGGAGGACATGGCAGCAAAAATGACCAATGCGGCTGCCGCCGCGGCGAGAAGTCGGTTTCGGTTCATGGGTGTTCCTTCTGTGGAGGGACTGCGAACGGGACGAGTGCGGACCCGGTGTCCGCACCATCCGGAGTCGTTCCGGCGCCGGCTGACCGCTGGCGACCAGCAGGCACGGGACGAATCGTAGTTTCAATGACCCGTGTTCCGCGACCGCAGCCGCGAAACAGGTGCCGCGGCCGGGCTGCGGAAATTCCTCAGGCGATTGTTCGCATCGGTTCCGGGGCCGGCAACACGCAGAGTACGCGAGGGTGCCCTTGGGACCGTGTGCGCGGCCGTGGCGGACGGCGACAGCGGAGGGTGTTGGCAGGGTGCATCCAGGAGGGCTGCCGGGCCGGCTTCGAAGGTTTTCGGCGTGCGGCAGGCGTTCGCGACCGAGGGTGACGAACACGCTGAGAGTCTACCACGCTTGGCGACGGTTTGCGAGCGTCCGTCGCGGTGGCGACGCGGCCGGTGATCGACCGGAGGAGGACAAACGGCGATCGGTCCCTTGGGATGTCGGGGTTCCCTGCATGGAGGGGCCGACACCGCCGCTCGGGCACCGAACCGCTCGCCGAGATCGTGAGTGTGCGTATACTTGTACACTCGATTCGTCGTCTGCGCCGATGTGGTTGCTGGTCGCCCGGCGATGATGGGCGGGAAAGTTCGCCGGCCTTCCTGTGGGGCCTTGGCATTCCTTTGAGCATGGTGTCCGCTTTGCCAGCGTCGTCGCGCTTTTTCCCTCTTCCGCTGTCGCGCGTGGGGAACTGCGACGTGAGGGGCTGCGGTCCTGGCCGGCGGCACACGTGGCTTGGGGGTGGTGTGATCCGCAACAGGGACGGGGAGTGATGGATACGCTCGATGAACGCACACGTGAATTGTTTCTGCAGGCCCTCGAATTGACGTCGTGGCGGGAGCGAACGGCTTGGCTCGACCGAGCCTGCGGCGGGGACGCGGCTCTTCGGCAGCGTGTGGTCGAGTTA
>RFHO01000152.1 GCA_003696385.1 Planctomycetota bacterium
ACGTGAAACTGGAAGCGCTGCGATTCTTCCGCCACTTCGGCCGGATGCGCCAGATCGCGACCGTGCTGATCAATTATGGCTTTGCCGATCTGGTCGACCGGCTGGGGCTGGGACAGTATCTGCAATGGGGCCGGCGGCTGCTGTTCCGCCGGCGCGAGCCGCTTCCGCCGGTCACGCGGGCTGCCCGGGTCCGGATGGTGTTCGAGGAGCTGGGGGCGACGTTCATCAAGTTCGGGCAGGTGCTGAGTACGCGGCCCGATCTGCTTCCGGAGGACGTGATTGCGGAACTGGCGAAGCTCCAGGAGCACGTGGCGCCGTTTTCCGCGGAACTGGCGCGGCGCGAGATCGAGCAGCAATTGGGGGCGCCGATTGATCAGTTGTTTTCGGAGTTCGGTGAAGAGCCGGTGGCCTCGGCTTCGCTGGCGCAGGTACACAAAGCGCGGTTGCGGGACGGCACGCCGGTGGCGGTGAAGGTCCGCCGCCCGGCCGTCGTCCGGGAAATCGAAAGTGACCTGGTGATCCTGTTTCACCTGGCGACGCTGCTGGAGCGGCACGTCGAGGAGGCCGAAGTGTTCGATCCGGTGGGACTGGTGGGGTATTTCGCTCGGACGATCCGCCGCGAGCTGAACTTCAACCGGGAGGCGCGGACGATCGACGAGTTTCGAAGGCTGTTTCGCAACGACGCGACGTTGCACGTGCCGGCGGTGCACTGGGACTACACGACCGAAGCGGTATTGACTCTGGAGTGGGTCGAAGGGTGCCGGGTGGACGATCTGGAGAGGCTGGATCGGTGGGGCATCGATCGCCGGCAGCTGGCGGCTCGGGGCGCGCGGCTTTACATGCGCCAGGCCTTCGAGATCGGGTTGTTTCACGGAGATCCTCATCCGGGCAACATCCGGATCCTGCGGGACGGCCGGATCTGCCTGCTGGATTATGGCATGGTGGGGGTGCTGGACGAGCAGGTGCGGGACGATCTGGTGGACCTGCTGGTGGCCGTGTCCCGGCAGGACGCGGCGGAGATGGTCGAGCGGGTGCTGCGACTGGGGAATCCGGTCGGGCCGGTGGACCGCGTGCTGCTGAAGATGGATGCCCGGGATTTCGTCAACACGTACTATGGCTTCGAGCTGCGACGGATCGACATGCGGGCTCTGCTGAACGATTTCATCGGCATCCTGCGGAGCCACCGGATTCGCCTGCCGGGGGATCTGATGCTGTTGATCCGGGCATTGATCACTCTGGAGGGGATCGGACGGCGCCTGGATCCGGGGTTCAACCTGGTGGAGCACGTCACACCCTTCATCGAAGACGTATTGCGGGAACGGTACAACTGGGAGAACGTTCGCAAACGTGTGGTGCGGGAGGCGGGCACGCTGCTGGCGGCACTGCGGGACATTCCCGTGCAGTCGGCCGGTATTCTGCACAAGCTCGGCCGCGACGACTTCCGGATCCAGCTCGAGCACCGGCGGCTGGATCGGTTCATCGACGAGCTGGACCGATCGAGCAACCGGATCGTGGTGGGGATGATCATTTCGGCCCTGATCGTGGCGTCGGCGCTGCTGATCCGCAGCTTCCAGATCGACTCGTCGTGGCTGATGCTGGGGAGTTTCGGTCTGTCCAGCGTGCTTGGCGTGTGGCTGGTGATCAGCATCCTCCGCCGCGGCGGTTTGTGAAACGGCCGGAGCTCGGCAGGCAAGGTGCGTGCGCTGTCGGCTTCCGTGCGGCCGACGGGCGTCCGTGGTCGTCGATTGACGTTCGGGCGGTGGCGATCGAAACTGCATCCGTTGGCCCCGGAGCGGCCGGCGATTCGCCGAACGCGGCAACGCTTCGGACATGGCAGGACAACCGACGAGAACCGACAGCGACGAGCAGGAGCAGCAGCGGTCGACATGCAGTTCGAGCAGATCAAGGCCAGAGACATCATGACGCCGGATCCGGTGTGCGCGGATCCGGAAGACACGTTGCCGGAAGCGGAGGAGAAGCTCATCGAACACCGCGTTTCGGGCATGCCGGTGGTCGACGCGGAGGGGCGTCTGGTCGGCGTGATTTCGCGAGCCGACTTTCTCCGCGTGCCCGCATTGCTGGATGCGCTGGATGGCTTCGTGGCCGATTCGGAAAAGTGGGAAGGCACGTATCGGCCGGAGATCGAGGAGGGGCCCGACGGAACGGGATTCCACGGATTTCGCAACTCGATGTCGCGGTTGAAGGTCAAGGACGTGATGCCGCGGGCCGTGGTCACCTGCACGCCGGACGATTCGGTCCGTCGCGTGGCGCAGTTGATGGTCGGCCATCACGTTCATCGGGTGATCGTCGTGGAAGCCGAGAAGGTCGTTGGCATCATCAGCTCGCTGGATGTGGCCAAAGTCGTCGCGCGACCGCCGCACAGCGAGAGCAGCGGCTGAACGCTCGCTCTGCCGACGGGACGACGTGCACGGGGCCGCAGCCGCGGCATGAGGAGGAGCCTCCGATGGGCGCGCTGACGCTGGAGTTCACCGACGCGCAGGTCGCAGTGCTGACGATCGATTGCCCGGGCCAGAAGGTCAACACGCTTTCACGGGCCGTGCTGGAAGAACTGGACGGGATCGTCACGGAACTGGAGTCCCGTTCGCCGGCTCCGCACGGTCTGCTGCTTCGCAGCGGCAAGCCCGGACAGTTCATCGCCGGTGCCGATCTGAACGAATTGGCCGCCCTGGTGGATGCCACACGCGAGCAGGCGGACGAGGCGATTCGCGCGGGGCATGCTCTGTTCGGTCGCGTGGCGCGGTTGCCGTTCCCCACGGTGGCACTGATCGACGGGGCATGCATGGGCGGCGGGACGGAACTGGTGCTCTGTTTCGACGACCGGATCGCGTCGCGGTCACCGAAGACGAAGATCGCGCTGCCGGAGGTGAAGGTGGGGCTGATTCCCGGCTGGGGGGGGACGCAGCGGTTGCCGCGGCTGATCGGCCTGCACCCGGCGATCGAGATGATCACCAGCGGTCAGCCCGTGGACGCCGCCAGGGCGGAAGCGGTGGGACTGGTCTTCGATGCCGTGCCGCCCGAACAGCTCCTGGATGAGGGAATGCGGCGGCTGGAGTGGCTTGCCGGTCAGCCCTGGCAGCAATGGCGGGCTCACCGCGAGCAGCCATTGGGGCTGACCGACGACCAGTTGCAGTTCGCGTACGCCGTTTCCGAGGGGTTCCTGACCTCGAAGACGAAGCGGCAGTATCCGGCGCCGCACGTGGCGTTGCGGGCGATTCGCGACGGAGTGAACCGGCCGCTGAGCGAAGCGCTGGAGGTCGAACGGGAAGCGGCTCTGGAAGTCGTCGGCACGCCGATTTCCGGCAACCTGATCAGCGTGTTCTTCATGTCCACGCGGCTGAATCAGGATCCCGGTGTGACGGCGGACGTCGCGCCGCGCTCGGTCGGTCGCGTCGGTGTGCTGGGAGCGGGCCTGATGGGTTCGGGCATCGCCGCGGCGCACGCGCGGCGGGGCATTCCCACGGCAATGGTCGACGTGGACGACGAGCGGATCCGGACGGGGCTGCAGCGGGCGCGGAAGGTCGTCGAAAGCCGGATCCAGATCGGCCGGGCGACGACGGACGACCTGGTCGAGATGATGGCGTTGCTGTCGACGTCCACTTCGCACGCCGTCTTTGCGGATTGCGACGTGGTGATCGAGGCCGTGCCCGAGAACGAGGCATTGAAGACCGCGCTGTATCGCGAGTTGGCCGACGACCTGAAGGCCGATGCCATTCTGTGCAGCAACACGTCCACGATCTCGATTACGCGGATGGCGCAGGCGGCACCGGCTCCGGACCGCTTCATCGGGATGCACTTCTTCAACCCGGTCGACCGCATGGCGCTGGTCGAGGTGATCCGCGGCGAGCAGACCTCGGACGAGACCGCCGCGACCATCGTGGCTCTGGCCAAACGCATCGGCAAGACGCCGATCGTGGTCAAGGACTGCGCCGGCTTTCTGGTCAACCGCATCCTGTTGCCGTACATGGCCGAGGCCGTGCTGTTGCTGCTGGAAGGCGCGGACATGGACCGCATCGATCGGATCGCGGAACGATTCGGCATGCCGATGGGGCCGATCGCACTGCACGATTACGTCGGTCTGGACACGGCCTGGGCGGCGGGGCAGGTGATTGCCGAAGCCTACGCGGATCGAGCGCTGAAGCCCGATGCGCTGAAAGCCCTGGTCGATGCGGGGAGGCTGGGCAAGAAGTCGGGGGCGGGGTTCCGTCGCTTCGATGCCAAAGGGCGTGCCCAGCCGGATCCGGAGGTCGAGTCGCTGCTGGCGCCGTTCCGCAAGGAACCTCGTGAACACACCGACGAAGAAATCGAGGATCGGCTGTTCCTTTCGATGCTGCTGGAAGCGGCGCGATGCGTCGAAGAGCGGGTCGTCCGCGAGCCGGCGCACGTGGAGATGGGGTTGATTCTGGGAATCGGCTTCCCGGCGTTTCGCGGCGGCATTCTGCACTGGTGCGATGAGATGGGAGCGGCCGCCGTCGTGGAAAAGCTCAAGCGGTACGAGCCGCTGGGACCGCGTTTCGCCCCGCCGCAGATCCTGCGCGAACAGGCGGCCAGCGGAGGGCGGTTCTTCCCCAGGCGGCCGAGCGTCGCCGGGTGACGGAGCGGCGGGTAGCGCCGAGGTGAACGCGCCAACCGGTCTTGCGGGCGTCGCCGCTCGTCGTCGGCCGGTTCCGGCCGGTGGAAAAAGCACGGGAGAGAAGGGCCATGCGTCGTGCCGTGATCGTCGATGCGGTGCGGACTCCGATCGCCAAGGCGGACCCGCAGATCGGCTTCTTCCGTGACGTGCGGGCGGACGAGCTGTCGGCCTTCCTGATCCGGGCACTGGTCGACCGGGTGGGCATCGAGCCGGCGCTGATCGAGGATGTTCGCTGGGGCTGCGTGCAGCAGCAGGGCGAACAGGGCTTCGACGTGGCTCGCATCGCGGCACTGATGGCGGACCTTCCGGTCGAGACCTGCGGCGTGACGGTCAATCGCAACTGCGGTTCGAGCCTGCAGGCGATCAACGACGCCGCGGCGAGCATCGCGGCCGGCTGCGAGGACGTCCAGATCTGCGGCGGCGTCGAGCACATGCACCACATCCCGATGAACAAGGACTACAACCCGTCGCCCCGGCTGTTTCGCCGCAATTCCGAAGCCATCATGAACATGGGGCTGACGGCCGAGTACCTGGCGATCAAGTACGGGATCTCCCGCGAACAACAGGACGAGTTTGCCTGTCGCAGTCATCGGCTGGCAGCCGAAGCCACGCAGTCGGGGGCGTTTCGCGACGAAGTGATCCCGACGTGGGGCCGCACGCCGGAGGGCCGCAAGGAACGGATCACGGTCGATCAGTGCATCCGCCCGGACTGTTCGATGGAAGGATTGGCGCGGCTGCGGCCGGTGTTCAATCCCTCCGGCGGTACGGTTACCGCGGGCAACAGTTCGCCGATCAACGTAGGTGCAGCGGCGGTTTTGATCATGTCCGAAGACAGGGCCCGCGAGCTGGGATTCAAGCCGATGGCCCGCATTCGGGCGATGGCGGTCGCGGGCGTCGAACCGGCGGAAATGGGCATCGGCCCGGTGCCGGCTACGCACAAGGCGCTCCAGCGGGCCCGCCTGAAGCTCGAAGACATCGACTGCATCGAGCTGAACGAAGCGTTCGCCGTGCAGTCACTGGCCGTGCTGAAGTTGCTGGGTTGCGATCTCGATCGCGTCAACACGCGGGGCGGCGCGATCGCCATCGGTCATCCGCTGGGAGCCAGCGGGGCCCGCATCACGGTCACGCTGTTGCACCGGATGAAGGCGGAAGACGCCCGGTTCGGTCTGGCGACGATGTGCATCGGGCAGGGGCAGGGCATCGCGACGATCTTCGAACGTTGCGAGGACTGAGGCGGCTCGGCTGCGCAGAGAACGCGCGGCGGTGGCTGCCGGCCGGGATCGTTGCGGGAGTGAAACGCCGTTCGCATGGGCTACAGATCTTTGCAGGCCTGCGTGCGTGACCTGGAACGTACCGGGCAACTGGTGCGGATCCGCGAGCCGATCGACCCGAATCTGGAGGCGGCGGAAATCCAGCGTCGCATGTACGCCGCCGGCGGTCCGGCGTTTCTGCTGGAGAACGTCAAGGGTTCTCCGTTCCCGATGCTGGGCAATCTGTTCGGTACGCTCGAGCGTGCGAGGTTCCTGTTCCGCGACGCACTGCAGGCCGTCGAGCGGCTGGTCGAGCTGAAGGCGGATCCGGCCGTGTTCTGGCGTTCGCCATGGCGGTACCGCAGTGTGCCGGCGACGATGCTGCGGATGCTGCCGCGGTATGTCCGCCGCGGGCCCGTGCTGCATACCACGACCACACTGTCCCGGTTGCCGCAATTGAAATGCTGGCCGGAGGACGGCGGAGCATTCATCACCCTGCCGCAGGTCTACACCGAGCATCCCGATCGCCCCGGATTGCTGCATTCGAACCTCGGGATGTACCGCATCCAGATTTCCGGAAACGAATACGTCCCGGATCGCGAGGCGGGCCTACACTACCAGATCCATCGCTCGATCGGCGTTCATCACGCAGCAGCTCTGCGGCGCGGCGAATCCCTGAAGGTGAACGTGTTCATCGGCGGGCCACCGGCGATGACGCTGGCCGCCGTGATGCCGCTGCCCGAAGGACTCTCGGAGCTGACCTTTGCCGGGGCGCTGAACCGCCGCGCCATCCGCATGATCCGGCGGCCCGAGGCGCCCGCGATTCACGCCGACGCGGACTTCTGCATCGTGGGCGAAGTGTTTCCGGGGGAACTGAAACCGGAAGGTCCATTCGGCGACCACCTGGGGTATTACAGCCTGCGGCACGATTTCCCGGTGTTGCACGTGCGGCAGGTGTATTGCCGGCGGGACGCCGTTTTCCCGTTCACCGTCGTCGGGCGCCCCCCGCAGGAGGACACCACCTTCGGGAAACTGATCCACGAGCTGACCGGGCCGGCGATTCCCGCGGTCGTGCCGGGCGTGCACGCCGTGCACGCGGTCGACGAAGCCGGCGTACACCCGTTGCTGCTGGCGATCGGCAGCGAGCGGTACGTGCCCTATGCGCCGCAGCGACAACCGCAGGAGCTGCTCACGTGCGCCAACGCAATTCTGGGACAGGGCCAACTGTCGCTGGCGAAGTACCTGTGGATCGCGGCGCTCGAGGACGACCCCGATCTGGACGTGCACGACGTGCCGGCGTTTTTCCGCCACATGCTCGAGCGCGTGGACTGGACCCGCGACCTGCACTTCCAGACGCGGACGACGATCGACACCCTGGACTATTCCGGTACGGGGCTCAACGCCGGTTCGAAGCTGGTCATCGCGGCGGCGGGACCCGTGCGGCGGCGGCTGGCCACCGAACTCCCGTCCGAGTTCCGCCTGCCGGAGGGCTTCGACGAGCCGCGTATCGTGTTGCCGGGCGTTTTGTGCATACGTGCTCCGGCGTACGCGGATCGGGAGACGGGGCGTGCGAGCCGGCAGCGGTTCTGCGAGTTTTTTGCCGGCGATGCGGGAATCGCGGGATTTCCGCTGGTCGTACTGGTTGACGACGCGGCATTTGCCGCAGAGTCTTTGCGCAATTTCCTGTGGGTGACGTTCACGCGCAGCGATCCTGCCGCGGACGTGGACGGCGTCGGCGCGTTTGTCGAGGACAAGCATTTCGGCTGTCGCGGCAGTCTGGTCATCGATGCACGGTTGAAACCGCACCACGCTCCGCCGCTGGTGGAGGATCCGCAGGTTTCGCGTCGTGTGGACGCACTGGCGGCTCCGGGCGGTCCACTGCACGGAATCCTCTGAAGACGGCTCGCGGGGTGATCCGGCATACCGGCGGCGGGAATCTGCAGGACGGCGTCGGGGTCGTCTTGTCGCAAGGCCTGTCCAGCCCGAATGGTGCCGCGGACCCAGCGCCGGGCGCCTGGACGCACTACAATGGTCAGAAGGTCGCAGCCGGCGAAACGGAGCGATGCGTGGCGGATGCCACGTTCGCGTACGTGATGGTCGTTGCGGCGGGTGCTTCTGTGGTTTCGTCGGCGTGGGCGCCCCGGACAAAGCGAACGAATCGGCGATGAGCGAATCGGCCAACGTACGTTCGATCGATGCTCTGGAGCGTTTGCGGGCGGCGTTGCTGAAGGTTCAGGGCGCTCTGACCGCCACGCTGGAAGAAATCGACGCGCAGTGCCGGCACTTCCTGCACTGGCTGGAGCAGGAATGTCCGGGCTACTGGCGGATGGAAATCCGCAAGGGCTTCGATCGGGTCGCCGAGGCACGTGTGGCTCTGGAACGCTGCCGCATGAAGCGTGTGGCGGGGCATCGGCCGTCGTGCATCGAAGAACGCAAGGCTCTGGAACGAGCGCGGCAGCGGCTGGAGTTCAGCCGGCAGCAGCTCGAGCGGGTTCGCCGCTGGTACATCGCCGCGCGACACGAAGCGGACGAGTTTCACGGGCGTCTGGCCGTGCTGCGGCAGGCCGTCGAATTCGACGTTCCGCAAGCCACCGCAGTGCTGGAGCGGATGTTGACGGCGCTGGAAGAGTATCTGGCCGTTCAGAACGATGCGGACCGTCCGACAGAAAGGGAGACGGACGCCGCGGAGAAAAAAACCGGCGGCGGAGGGGAGTAAGAGCGGCGAATTTCGTTGTGCCGCGACCGCGGAGTCGTGTGCGGATTTGTCGATACGGTGAGTGGGGGACGCGTCGAACGCGAACGGTCACGCGGCGCGTCCCTGCGAGGCCGCGGGTTTTGGAACGGTCAGGTCCTCTTCGCTGAGGCAAGCCATGGAGTACAGCAACTGGTGTTGCTCGCAGCGATTGCGGTACTCCTGAGGCATCTGCCGTAGAGTTTCCTCGGTCCATTCGAGCAGGTACTGCGTGCCGGACCGTTTGGTGGAGATTTCGCGCACGATTCCCGTCCAGCCCGCGAACGAGATATCGGAAAAGTCGGGAGAGACCACGCCTTCCCGCACTTGGACGAGGTCGCCGATACGGAATTGCACGGCATGTCGAGTGGTCATCGAGCCGTCTCCATTGCTGTCGATGTTCCGCTGTGCTACCGGAGGGTGTGACACGCGCGGCTGGAACTCCCGGCAGGCGACCGCCGCGTTCGTAATTCCGGCGGTTCGGCGGTGTCGCCGCCCGTGCTCAGCCGATCATGTGGGGCGGAGTGGTAACGTTCGGCGCCGTTTTCGCCAAGGCCAATTTGCTCCGGGCCGCTGGATGATCGCGGTGTTCGTGGAGCCGAACGGAAAATCGAACGGAGCTCGCGATGTGGTGAGGGATGACGTCGGCCGACGAGAGATACTGTTTGGAATCCGAGTATCTTCGGTACGCAGGAGCGTGTGTTCTAATCGTATGAATAGAGAGAAGGGAACTGGCGTTATGGGCTAACGGTGTGGAAATGTCCGGCGACGCGCGGCGGCGCCGCCCGTTTGGCAAAATGGCCCGGTTGGCCTGCCGGTTCGCTCAGGTGGAGCTATGCTGCGTTAGAGTCGGTGATCGCGAAGACCGTCGTGAGGTGGAACGTGCGGTGGCGGATGGGACGGTCGGTGCTTCATCGGGCGGCATGTCCAGTGACGCGGGGGCTTCAGCTTCCGAACGGAAAGACGTGCCGGTGCGGATCGATCCGGACACCAGTCAGCAGTAGAGGCGTCCAGCAGCCGTGCGGTTTCGCAAATGGGCCGTATGCGATCCGGGTTGGGGCGTGGGAAAAAGGAAATTCCGATGCGGAGAAGTGCGACGACGTGGCGATGCGCCGGTGCGACGGTAGGCGTCGTCTCCGGCACGGATGCGCGGCTGGGGCAGGGCCCGGTGCGTGGTTCCTGGTTGGGCGCTGTGGCAATGAAAAGCCGGGATTCCGGGTGGTCGTCGAGGCCGGGGGCAGCGGTCAGGGATCGGGCCGAGCGGAGGTGCACGGTCCGGTGTACGGCCGAAAATGGCCCCCGCGAGCCGACTGCGGACGCGTGCGCTGGAGTGTCCGGCGGGGCGAAGGTGGCTGTCGGCGCGGCGACGTTCGCGGTCGGGACGGCGACCGGTCCCGAGCCGCAGGAGACCTCGAAGGCGCTGGATCGAGTCTGGGTCGGCTTCGACCTGGGTGGAACCAAGATGCTGACCAAGGTGTACACGGACGATTTCCGTGAGCTGGCGAAGAAACGGAAGAGGACGCGAGTCCAGGAAGGTGTCAAGGCGGGGCTGAAGCGCCTGATCGGCGCAATCGAAAAGGCGCTCCAGAAGGCCGGTGTCTCGCCGGACGCGCTGGCGGGCATCGGCGTGGGATGTCCCGGGCCGCTGGATCTGAAGAAAGGGATCGTGCGGGAGGCTCCGAATCTCGGCTGGTACGACGTGCCCCTGAAGAAGGAACTGGAGGACGCGTTTGGTTGCCCGGCGGTCATCTGCAACGACGTGGATGCCGGGGTTTACGGCGAGTACCGGTTCGGAGCGGGGCGGGGCGGGCGTTGTGTGGTCGGTGTGTTTCCGGGAACGGGAATCGGGGGAGGCTGCGTATACCGGGGCAAAATCGTTCAGGGGGAGCGGTTGTCGTGCATGGAGATCGGCCACATCGTGGTTGAGCCGGAAGGCCCCCGCTGCGGCTGCGGGCAGCGGGGGTGTCTGGAGGCGATCGCCAGCCGCCTGGCCATCGCGGCCGCTGCGGCTCAGGCAGTGCACCGCGGCCAGGCTCCGGCATTGAAGAAGCTGGCCGGTGCGGACGTGGAACGGATCCGCAGCGGCGTGCTGGCCAAGGCCATCGAGCAGGGAGACGAGGTGGTCGAACGGATCGTGATCGATGCGGCCGAGACGATCGGCCGCGCTCTGGCCGGCGTCGTGCATCTGCTGGCCCCGGACGCGATCGTGCTGGGCGGCGGGCTGGTCGAAGCGATGCCCAGGTTGTTCGTGAAAACCGTTCAGGCCGCCGTCGATCGACACGTTCTGAAGACGTTTCGGGGAACGTATCGAGTGGCGTGTGCGGAACTGGGAGACGACGCGACCGTACGCGGCGCGGCCGCATGGGCCCGCGACCGCATTCTTCGGCCGGATACGGATTGATCGCGGTTTGCCGTCGTTTGCGGCCGGCGGTATCTTTGTCACTCCGCGGTCGAGTCGGCGGAGCGCGGTTCGGGCGCCCGCCGGTTGGACGAAGCGGACTGCCGGACGCCGGGTCGTCGCGGTGGCGTTCACCCGGTGCGCGTAGCGGGCTTTGCGCAAGCCGTGTCGTGTCCGTGCGGGTACCGCGGACCAGGGAAAGGACCGCCGTCTTGCGGCTGTCCTTCTGGTTGCCATCGGTCCGAGTTGTCGGGAGTTGGAGCAGATGCACGTTCCGGATGGGCTGTTGAGTGTGCCGGTGTGTGCGGCTACGGGCGCGGCTTCGACAGCGGCCGTCGGTTACAGCGTGCGCCGGCTGCGGGATCGTCTGGCGGATCGGACGATTCCGATGATCGGGATGATGGCCGCGCTGGTGTTCGCGGGGCAGATGGTGAATTTTCCGTTGGTCGGCATTTCCGGGCATCTGCTGGGAGGGGTCCTGTGCGCGGCGGTTCTGGGGCCGTGGGCCGGGTGTCTGGCGATGACGATCGTGCTGGTGGTGCAGTGTCTGCTGTTCGGCGACGGAGGTCTGCTGGCGCTGGGCGCGAACGTGTTGCACATGGCCGTGATCGGTGTCTGGGGCGGCTACGCGGTGTATCGGTTTCTGCTGGGATCGGACGCGGGACCACGTCGGATGCTGATGGCGGCGATGATCGCTTCCTGGCTGAGCGTGATGGCCGCCGCGGCGGCGTTCTGTCTGGAGTTTCGCCTGTCGCATCCGGCGGGGGCGTTCGACTATCGCAACGTGTTTTCGCTGATCGTGGCGTTTCACTCGCTGATCGGCATCGGTGAAGCCGTGATCACGGGGCTGCTGGTGCGGTTCCTGTACCGGCACCGGCCGGATCTGCTGTACGGTCCGGTGGCCGAGGGGGGATCGAGCGGCGGAGTCCGGCGTGTCGTCGCGGCGGGACTGGTGGCGGCTCTGGCGATTGCGGCGTTCCTTTCGCCGTTCGCGTCGTCGCTTCCGGACGGCCTGGAAGCCGCGGCGGAACGGACGGGCATGGCGCGGCTGGAACGGTCCCCCGCGTGGTCCGTGTTTTCGGACTACGAGTTGCCGGCGATCGGCTGGCAACCGGCGTCCGTGGCCGCCGCCGGGATCATCGGCGTCGTGAGCGTCGTGGTGCTGGCGTTGCTGATGTCCCGGACTCTGTCGGGGTGGAAATCGGACCGTGAGGGACTGGCGGCGTGAGCCGTCGCAACGGCGAGGGCGTTTGCAGGTCCATGTCGTGCAGGCCGGGTGATCGGACGCCGCGTGCGCTTTCGATGCAGCGTTCGCCGTGACGCTAAAGGAGCAGCTCATTGGCCGGCTATTGGGATCGCTATGGACGCGGGGCGACCGTGTGCCATCGCTGGCCGATCGAAGCGAAACTGGGGGTGGTCACAGCGATCACCGTGGTGGCACTGCTGATTCCGGTGGAGCACTGGCCGCTGTTTGGTGTGCTTTTGGCCGTCGTTTTTGTCGGGCATTCGCTCGCGCGGATTCCGCTGGCGTATCTGATGCGGCGGCTGGCGTTCTTTCTGCCTCTGGTGCTGATGCTGGGCGCGACGATACCGGCTGCCGAAGGCTTCTCGGGCGGCTGGGAGACCATGTGGCTGATCGTCTTCCGGTCGGTGGTGACCTTTCTCGCGCTGGTGTGGCTGGTCAGCGTTGCTCCGTTCGACCTGCTGCTGGCGACGCTGAATCGCTATCGTTGTCCACCGGTCCTGACCGCCACAATGGCCTGCATGTACCGATACGTGTACGTGTTGTGGGACGAGCTGGGGCGGATGCAGACGGCGCGGCGGGCGCGGACGTTCAAGCGATTGCCGCGGTGGCGGCAATGGTACGAGGGGGCTCAGTTGATCGGCATGCTGTTGCTGCGGGCGTTCGGGCGGGCCGAACGCGTGCACGGCGCGATGCTCGCCCGCGGCTTCGCAGGACGTGTCCGATTTTTCGACACCCGACTCCTGCGGGAAGTCGGCCGAGAATCGGGAGGCGACGACGATGACGCAGGATGAACGTTTGCAGCCGAACGCCGCCGGAGCCCCACAGCAGGCGGAAGCGGACACTCCGTCCGCCGCGTCGTCTGCTCCCGGCGAGGCTGACGAACACCACTGTGAAGAAGACGTCGAGCTGTCCGGGCACATCATCGACAGCCTGGTCCTGCCGAAGGTGCTGGACACGATCCTGACGTTGGGGGGCGACTTCGAGTTTCTCGACGTGCGCATCGGTCGCACGCCGACCGAACCGAGCTATGCCAAGCTGCGCGTACGGGGCCGCTCGCGGGATCATCTCCAGTGGATCCTGGCGCAGATCGGTGCGCATGGCGCCGTACCGGTGGCGCCCACCGACTGCCGGCTGCAGCCGTGCGAACGGGACGGTGTGTTTCCCGACGAGTTCTATGCCACCACCAACCTGCACACGGACGTGCGGCTCGGCGGCGAGTGGATTCACGTGCAGCGACAGGAGATGGACTGCGCGATCCGTGTCGATCCGGAAGCCAGGACGGCGGTCTGCGTGCCGATGAGCGACGTGAAGCGCGGCGACCTGATCGTCGTGGGACACGACGGCATTCGCGTGCGTCCACAGCGCCCCAGCCACCGGGCGGAGGACGCGTTCCACTTCATGCAGAGCGCCGTATCCAGCGAGAAGCCCAAGCGTGTGCTGGTCCGCGAGATCGCCGGGGCGATGCACCGGGCGCGGTCCGGTCACGAAAAGATTCTGGTCGTCGGCGGACCGGCGATCGTCCACACCGGCAGCCGCGATCATCTGTGCCGGCTGATCCGCGAGGGGTACGTTCAGGTGCTGTTCGCGGGGAACGCCCTGGCGGCACATGACATCGAACAGTCGATGTTCGGCACGTCGCTGGGGATCTCACTGGAGCACGGAGGGCCGATCGAAGAGGGGCACGAACACCATCTGCGGGCGATCAACCGCGTCCGACGGGCTGGCAGCATCGCGGCCGCCGTCGAGCAGGGATTGATCCGCGACGGCATCTTCTACGAATGCATTCGCCACGACGTCCCGTTCGTTCTGGCCGGAAGCATCCGCGACGACGGCCCGTTGCCGGACGTGATCACGGACGTCGTCGAGGCCCAGCGGGCGATGCGCTCATTGATCGACGGCGTCACGTTCTGTCTGATGATCGCCACCACGCTGCATTCGATTGCGGTGGGCAACCTGCTGCCGGCCGAAACGAAAGTCGTCTGCGTGGACATCAACCCCGCCACGGTCACGAAGCTCACCGATCGCGGCTCGATCCAGACGATCGGCCTGGTGACCGACGTGGAACCGTTTCTGAACGTGCTGGTGCAGACGCTGGAGTCGCTGCGCCGGGAAGCAGCCACCGCTTCGTGATCGGGCGAGTTGCTCGCACCGAACGTCGCGCGTGCCGCCGCCCGTCAGCCGGTCAGCGACCAGAAGGCGGCACGCTCGTGGCCGACGGCGAACAGCCGGCTCCAGGCGGAATCCGGCAGCAGTTCGTGCACGTGCATCGGGGCTTTTTCTTCTTTCAGCGGCTTGGCCGTTTCGCTGTCATAGACGGAGACGAAGCCGCCGTGGTCGCCGCCGGCGGCCACGAACCACGCTCCGGACGGATGGAACACCAGCCGCTCGACGAGTCCCTTGAATTTGCTGCTTTCGATTTCGTGCACACGCCGGCCCGCTTTCCAGTCGAAGACTTCGATGCGGGCGGCGGCGCCGAGATGATCGACGTTGCCGATCTGTCCGATCCCGCCGACCGCCAGCAGCCGGTTGTCGGGCGAAAACGCCACACTGCGGGCCCCGCCGATCGAATGCCGCCGGGCCCGCGGATCCCACGTGTACATTTTCGGGGCTTCGACACTTCCGAGCTTCTCGCCGCTTTCGGCATCCCAGATGGCGACGTGGCCGACACGATCCGCGGTGGCCAGCAATCGGCCGTCCGGCGAATAGTTCAGCGCGTAGAGCATCGACGGATAGTGATGCGGTGTTTCGGGAGCGTGGTCCTTCAGCGTGAACCGCCGCTCGCCGCTCGCAACATCCCACACGTGGCAGAGCATGTCGTCGGCCACCGTCGCCACCGATCGGCCATCCGGCGAAGCGGCCACGTCGCGGATCCACAGCGAGTGTGCGTTCTCGACTGTCCTCTCCCGGCGCCCATCGTCCAACCGCCACCAAGCCAGGGTACAGTCGTAGCCCCCGGTGATCAGAAACTCGCCGGCACGCGCCATGCCGGTGACATAGCTGCCATGACTCGCTTCGCCGAACGGCTCCGCTTTCGGCTTGTCGGCCGTCAGGTCGATCCGGTACAGCCGGAAATCCGACGAACCGAAGTACAACTGCGATTCGTCGTGCGAGAGCGCAGCGCAGAAGGCGATGCCGGGAATGCCGAAGCTGGTGGTCTGTTTG
>RFHO01000153.1 GCA_003696385.1 Planctomycetota bacterium
AAACCGCCACAGCAGCTGGTTCCCGCCGTCGATTGCGGCAGCCTGCGCATCGAATCGGGAACTGCGGCGATACGCCTCCGAGAGCACGATCCGCCGCTGCAGCCGCTTGACGTCCCACCCCGACGCCACGAAATCCGCAGCCAGTTCGTCCAGCAACCGCGGATGCGTCGGCCTCGCCCCCTTGAACCCGAAATCGTTCGGCGTGGCCACGATGCCCCGCCCGAAGTGCCATTGCCACACGCGATTGACGAACACCCGCGCGGTCAGCGGATTGCGAGGATCGGTCAGCCACCGGGCCAGCTTCAGTCGCCGCCCCGGGCCATCGGCCGCGGACAGGTCCGGATCCAACGAACGGACCGCCGACAACGCCGCGGCAGCCACCAGCGGCCCCGACCGGCGGACGTCGCCGCGAAGCAGCACGGGCACCCGCTCCGCGCCCGTGCCGTCACCGATGGAGTACGTCGTGGGCAGCGGAGGCAGGTTCTTCCGGCGGTCTTCCAGGGCCGCGATCGCCGCATCGAGGCGGTGCAGCTTCTCCGCCTCGCCGGGCAACAAGGCCGCCAGAGTCTCCGCACGACGCAACACGTTCACGTCGATCCCCGGAAACGGACGCCGCCGCCACGAGCCGCTGACCACCTGCCATTGCCGACCGTCCAGCGACACCGAAATCCGGTAGGCCACCGGAACGCGGTCCGCATACCGTCCCTCGCGATCACGCCCCCACACCACGCGCTCGATCCGCTGCGGTCGCCCGAGGTCCACCTGAGCCCAGCCGCGCCCCGGTTCGTTGCTGATCCAACTGTGCCCGTTGCCGTAGCGTCCGTCGGTCAGGTGAGGAATTTGATGGATCGCGTATCCCGGAAGCAGCGACGACGCCGACGCCTGGGCCCCTCGGGATGCCAGCGCCAGGTTTCCCGCTTCGTCCGGCCCGTACACCTCCAGCTCGTCCAGACACGGCTCCCCGCGATTGGTGGCAAAGACCGTGAACCGCACGTACCGCGCAGTGACCGCCGGGAAGGCATCCTCGTTCCGCCGCGGATCGACCGGTGGCAACGGTCGCTTTCGGTGTGCAGCGCCATCGTCGGCGGGGAAAGTGCGCCGCGCGGCAGCGTCCAGCAATCGCTCCCGCTCCGACCGCGCGGCCTTCAGTTCCTCTTCGATCGCCGCCAGCACCTCCGCGCGGCGTCGGCGTTCCTCCTCGCTGGCAACCTCGACCGCCGGATCGTGCCGGCACCCGGCGAACACCGCGGTCAGTGCGTAATAATCGCGGCTGGGGATCGGATCGAACTTGTGGTCGTGGCAGCGGGCACAGCCCACCGTCAGCCCGGTAAAAGTCGTCATCGTTCCGACGACGAAGTCGTCCAGCTCGTCCTGCCGCGTCTTCAGCCGCTCCAGCTCACTGACGGTCGGAACGTCGTTTTTCGGCCCCACCGCCAGGAACCCCACGGCGATCCGCATCCGCGGGTCATCCGGTCGCAGGGCGTCCCCGGCCAGTTGCTCGGTGGCGAACACGTCGAACGGCGTGTTCGCGTTGAACGACGCGATCACGTAATCCCGGTAACGCCAGAAATTGCGGCGAATGCGGTCGCGTTCGAATCCGTTGCTTTCCGCGAACCGCACGACGTCCAGCCAGTGCCTTGCCCAGCGTTCGCCGTAATGCGGGCTGGCCAGCAGCCGATCGACCAGCCGCTCGTACGCGTCCGGCCGCGGATCCCGAACGAACGCATCGACGTCTTCCGGCGTCGGATGCAGGCCCGTGAGGTCGTACGTGACGCGGCGGATCAGCGTGGCCCGGTCCGCCGACTCGACCGCTCGGATCCCCTTCGCCCGCAGCCGGGCGTCGATGAACGCGTCGATCCGGCTCGCGGCACCGGACGAGCCCCGCGGGAGCCTGGGACGGCGAACCGGCTGCAGCGACCACCAGTCGTACCCGGCCCGTCGGTCCGACGTGAAGGCATACGGATCCAGCGGTTCGGCCGCATAGGGCACGCCCGCGGTGATCCACTGGCGCAGCGTTTCCCGCTCGCGTGGAGCCAACGGCTCATCCGGAGGCATCTCACCGTTGCGCACGCGCTGCCAGAGCAGGCTGTCCGACGGCCTCCCCGCGACCACCACTCGGCCGCTGTCTCCGCCGGCCAGCAACGACCGCCGCGTCCGAAGGTCCAAGCCGCCTTTGCGATCCGCTCCGTGACATTCCAGGCATCGCGTGATCAATACGCGCGACGCGGAGCGCGCGATCGCAGCGCCCTCCTTCGGCAAGGATCCGCCACCCGACGCGCCACCGTTCCGGTCGGAGCGTTCCGACGCAGGGCAGCAGACACAGGGCAACAGCGAGCACGACAAGACGACCAGGACGGGAAGTGCGAGGACGGCGATGGCACCCCGAGGTCGCCCACCGGACCGGTATTGGCACGCGAACGGGCGAGGAACTTTGGACTGGAACAGCGGAGCGATCATGATGACAACACCAACCCGGCGTTCAGCCGAGCGACACCGCGAACGGCGTAGACAATTCCGCGACTCCCCGAAGGCACACCCGACTGCGGGAACCGCGAGGCCGCTCGTCGACGGTATGCAGCGCACGGCCGAGCCCGCGCCGCCGCCGCCAACGGATCGGTCATACGGTACGATTCGTCGCCCGCAGCCGGCCGGCGCGGATGCCTTCAGCCATCGCCAGCGGCACTTCGGCCTCGGCCAGCACGACCTTGGCTTCGTTTTCGACCGTCAGCGCCCGCATTTCCTGTTCACGGGCCACCGCGAGGGCTCGGCGTTCTTCGGCCCGCGCCCGAGCCACCCGGACGTCGGCTTCGGCCTGATCGGCCTGCAGGCGGGCTCCGACGTTCTGGCCCACGTCGATGTCCGCAATATCGATCGATACGATCTCGAAGGCCGTCTGCGAATCCAAGCCTTTGCGCAACACGGTGTCGGCGATCAGTGCCGGTTGGGCCAGCACGTCCTTGTGCGATTCGCACGATCCGATCGCCGAAACGATGCCCTCACCCACCCGCGCGATGATCGTTTCTTCGGTCGCACCGCCGATCAGTTGCTTCAGGTTCGTCCGCACCGTCACCCGCGCGCGGGCCTTCAGTTGAATGCCATCCTTCGCCACGCCATCGAGCGTGTCCCGACCGTGCCGCCGCGGATCCGGACAATCGATCACCTTCGGATCCACGCTGGTCTGTACGGCTTCCAGGACATCCCGACCGGCCAGATCGATCGCGGCGGCGGTATCCCAATCCAGTTCGATCTTCGCCCGATCCGCGGCAATCAACGCCCGCACGACCCGATGCACGTTCCCGCCGGCCAGGTAGTGTGCCTCCATGGCCCGCGTGGGAATCGACGTCAACCCCGCCTGCACCGCCATGATCCGCGCGTCGACGATCACCTGCGGATTGATCTTCCGCAGCGACATCAGCACCAGATTCAACGGGCCGATCTGTGCACGCGTCACGAACGCCCTGAGCCACAGCTTCGCGTACCGGGCGAACATCGCCAGAAAGATCAGAACGACGAGTCCGACGACGCCCAGCACCGCCATCAGAATGATCGACCCGATTCCGTCCATTCGCACATCCCTTCGCCTTCGTCCCAGAGCATCGCAGCGACTTTGCCGACGCTTCCCGCGACGACGCCTCCGGCACACAGGACCGCACTGGGGCGGCCCACCGCATGGGGATCACCGCCCCGACACGTCCCTCGGATCCCCTCCGCCGGAACAGACCGGTGCGATCATTCGTTCCGGCGACCACATCATCCGCAAACGGTCGACACGCTGCAAGCAATTCGTGACACAGCGGGCGAGTCTCGATCATCCCGCATCCGGGAGGGCGCCATCGTCCGCACCGATGCCGTCACCGGCGCAACCGATCGCTCGGCGAGACACTCACCGACACCGGGTCCAAACGGGCTGTTTGAAACGATCCTTCGGGATTTCCCGCAATTGACCCCTCCGACGCGCCGAGGCGCTTGCAAGCGACCCGCCGTGCGTTTATGCTCATGCCACTTTCAGAGGCTGCCGCTCACTGGCCAGTCGGTCCGAACGCGAACAAATCTGTGCGGCGGCTCATCTCGATAATCTCATCGTCGCCGAGTGTTGCATCGAGTCCGCGAACCGAACACCCAACGAAAGATCGTCCAAGAGCCGGTCAGTTATCGGAACAGACATGCAGAACAGACTCTCCGGCACCGCGGGATTCACCAGCTCGGTGCCGGAAGAGTCTCGATACCCATCAGGTGCATTTCTCAGAGTCGACATCACGCGTTTTGAGGAATGATCCATTTCCGGGATTCGCGCCGAAGCGATGCGATCATCGTCTGGGTCGCGCAATCATGCATGCAGGGCCGGCGGACTCCGATGACCATCGCTTTCGGCCACGCTTGCGGCCTCCGGCCGCGGTCGTCGTTTTGGGTTTTCTGTTTTGGTGTTCCGTGCTTGATGGAAAGGAGACAGGAACGATGAGAAGACACGCTCGACTCAGACACGTGCGTCACGCTCGCGGCGGTTTTACGCTGATCGAGCTGTTGGTGGTGATCGCCATCATCGCCATCCTCATTGCGCTGCTGTTGCCCGCCGTACAGCAGGCGCGCGAAGCCGCACGCCGCACGCAGTGCCGCAACAATCTGAAGCAGCTCGGCCTCGCACTCCACAACTTTCACGACAACTACGGTGAGTTCCCGACGGCGACACATCAGATCCTGCTCCGCAATCCCTCTTCGACACTCAGTAATCCGAGCTGGGGAAGCTGCCGAGAACGCTGGAGCTATGCGGTCGTGCTGCTGCCGTACATCGAACGGTCCTCGATGTATGACGACTTTCTGCAGAACGAATTGGGCAAGACCTGCCCCTGGTGGGGTCGCGCGTTCAATAAGACCCGTATTCCCGTGCTGATTTGCCCGTCGGATCCACAGGCCGAATACACTCATCGCAATGGCCTTGCCCCGATCAGCTACCACGTGAATCGTGGCGATTTCTGGCTGAACTGGGACTGGTGGGAATGCCGGGGCGTCTTCGGACGGGGCGGCAAGACCGTCTTGAACGCCACTGCGATCAAGGACGGTACCAGCAACACGATTGCCATGGCCGAATGCAAGATCGGGGTTCTGGGCAGCACCAAGTCGACCGAGGCAATCGCCCGCGGTGTTTCCGGGGCCGGCAAAGGAGCCCCGCCGAGTCTCTGCCTGGGGGTCGTGGGACCGGACGGCCGATTCACCGGTCCGGTCGAAACCAACAGCTGGCAGATCGGCTGGCGATGGTCCGACTCACGGACACCGTACACCACCTTCCACGTGATGTTGCCGCCGAATTCCCCCAGTTGCGGTCGGCGTGCCGAGACCTGGGCGATCGTCTCTGCCAGCAGCTACCACGCCGGCGGCTGCAATGTGCTGTTCTGCGACGGCTCAGTGCGGTTCATCAGCGAACACATCGACGCGGGTGATCCGACCAAGACGGTAAAAGACAACCCCGACTTCCCGCCGTCGCTGAACAACCGACCGCAGGACTACATGGGACCGTCTCCGTACGGCGTGTGGGGCGCGCTGGGGACCTCCCGCAGCGGGGAGCATGTGACGCCTCCGTGAGTCGTCGTCTGACTCTCGCTCGAGGAAACGGCTTTGCAAGCAGAGCGGGAAGCGGCACGTGCGTGTTTCCCGCCACCTCAACGGGCCGGGGAATCCCCCGAGGTCGTCGGCTTCGGGGGACCTTGCCCCGTTCATCTCATGAAAGGGCCATATCAACGATGCGTGCATCGATCTACGACTGCAGAGTCCTCACGCTCATCACTGCGTTGTGCCTGGGCTGTGGCGGCGGCAGCGACTCGGCCAATGTCGAAACGGTTCCGGTCCAGGGCACGGTCACTCTTGACGGCAAGCCCCTCGAAGGTGCAACGGTGACGTTCGTGCCTGTCAACGAAGGCCAGGGACTTCCCGCTACGGGAACGACCGACGAGGAAGGCCGATTCACCCTGACAGCAATGGGCGGTGGAAAACGCGGTGCGCCCGGCGCGGGCACTCTGCCGGGTGAGTACTACGTCGGCGTCGTCAAGGACATCGTCGAAGGGGACGAGGCCGAAGACAGCCCGCCGGAAGGCCAGTTTCCCGAAGCTTCGGATCAGCCGACGCCGGAACCGAAGACGACGCACGTCGTCCCCACGAAGTACAACGACCCGAAAAGTTCCGGGATCAAGGTCACCGTCAAGGAAGGCGACAACGACATCAAGATCGAGCTGAAGTCCGACTGAGCTTTGCACGCTGCGCTTCGCCTTCGAGAGCAGTCCGGACGCGGCCGTCCGACTCCGTGCGACGGCGACCGCCGGTTTGCCCCTGCGTTGTGCACCGGCAAGGCCGCCACAGTGTGCGAGATTGCGTGCCCAGCGTGAATTCGTCAGCCTCCGGGCCGATGTGCGGCTTGATGCGCGGCCGTGAGTTCGAATTCGAAGCGGGCATCTGACCACCGAAGTCGCACCGCGCAGGTGCGACTTCGGTGCTTTTCCCCCTTGTCCGGACGCTGCCGGTCACGCCGCAATGCCCGGGCCTGCGGAAAGACGTGCCATGGACCGCGAGCAGCTTCGCGCGTTGCAGAAGCCTTTCAAGGACCGGTATCGAAACGATCCCGATTCGGCCCGCATCACGATCGAAGCGACCGGACGGTTGCTTCCCGATCGCATCGCCTGCGGATTGCCCGGCATCCCGCATCCCGTGATCGCCGGGCTGCATCCGGCCGCCGGCGGCGACGGCAGCTTCGCCTGCGCGGCGGAACTGCTCCTGCAAGCCCTGGTCGGCTGCGCCGGTACGACCCTCTGCGCCGTGGCCACGGCCATGAATGTCCCTTTGAGCGGCGAAGTGACGGCGCGCGGAACACTGGACATGCGCGGCACGCTCGGCGTGGACCGCACCGTTCCCGTCGGGTTCACCGAGATCGACCTGCTGTACCGTCTCGACACGTCCGCCGACGACGCCACCGTGCAGCGAATGCTGGAGGCCACCGAGCGCTACTGCGTCGTGTTGCAGACGCTGGCCCGACCTCCGGAAATCCGAACCGCGTTCGAGAGGCCTCGGGCGTAGGCGACCGACAACGGCGCGGCCGGGGCGTGCACATCGTGCCTCGCATGCGACAGGGATCGCGCGGCGGCGGATCCGTTTCGAATCGGACGACATTCGGCCGCGAGTGGTCTTCGCCACTGCCCCGGTGTCGATTCCAAAACGGTACAGTTTCCGGCTCCGTCGTGCCGATCACCGATACAGGCGGACGCGGCGGCCTGTGCGTGACCGGAGTTTTGCGGCACGGCACGACGGCCGCACTTCGCCCGGACGGTCTCGGTCTCGAAACAGCACGATCCGGTTTTTGGAGGACATGACGATGGCGACGAAAAAACGCGTGGACTGGTACTACCACCGCAACGGGTGAACGAGCTGCAAACGCACGCAAGAGTTTCTTGCGCAGGCTGGCATCGATGTCAACGAACAGGTGGACGCCCGGAAGAACAAGCTTTCCGTGGACGAAGCTCTGGCCCTGGTGAAAGCCGCTCGCCGGTTGTACGTCGCCAAGGGCAAGAAAGTCCTCGAGTTCGACATGCAGAAAAGTCCACCGCCCGACGAGGACTTGCGGAAACTGATCACCGGCCCGACCGGCAACGTCCGGGCACCGATCCTTCGCCGGGGAAACAAGGTGTTCGTGGGCTTCAACGAAGAGCTGCTCGCAAGCAAGCTCTGATGCGTCGTTCCTTCCCCAATGCCCCCGCCGCGCGCGGCATGCTCGACGCATGTCGCGCGCGGTTTTACTTTGGTTTGCGCCTGAGCGCCGTGGTTTGCGATATTCGTCCCGGCCGCTGCGGAGATGTCCGGCCATGATCTTCGACGTCGCCATCATCGGCAGCGGGTTCGCGGGAGCCCTGACGGCCTGCCTGTTGCGTCGGCTCGGCAAATCCGTGTTGCTCATTGAGCGGCATTGCCATCCGCGCTTCGCGATCGGCGAATCCTCGACTCCCGCGGCGGACCTGATCCTCCGCACGCTCTGCGACCGCTACGAGCTGCCGGCCATCCGTCCCTTGTCGCGCTACGGGACCTGGTGCCGCACCTATCCCGCCGTCCGTCGTGGATGCAAACGCGGGTTCAGCTACTTCTTCCACGAAAACGGCAGGGAGTTTTCCTCCGCCGATCGCCGCCATGAGTTGCTCGTGGCGGCCAACGTCGACGAGGAGCACGCCGACACCCACTGGATGCGCTCCGACGTGGACGCCTTTCTGTGTCAGCAGGCGATTCGATTGGGAGCGGCGTACCACGACCACACCGAGGTTCTGGACGTCCATCGCGAACCGCACGCGTGGAGCCTTGCACTGCGGCGAAATCGCAATACCGTCACCCGGCGCTGCTCGATCCTGGTCGACGCCAGCGGACCGGCGGGCGTCCTGGGGCATCGTCTGAGCCTGAAGCGGCGCGATCGCCCGTTTCGAACCGCCACGCGTGCCGCCTACGGACACGCCACCGGCATCAAACCGTGGACTGCGGAATTGCGGCACAAAGGCATCGACACGACGGACTATCCCTTTCAGCCGCATCGTTCGGTGATCCATCACATCACGTCGCGGTTCTGGGTGTGGGAAATCCCGTTCGACGATGGCACCACCAGTCTCGGCCTCGTCGCGCCGCAGGGGCTCCGCCCGTCGGGCATGGCAGAGCCGGGTGCGGCCGAGTCCTTCGGCCGATCCGAAGCCGACACTCCGATGTCGTGGGACAGGTTGCTGGCGCCGTTTCCGGCGCTCGCGCGGCGGCTCGGCACGCCACGCTGGTGCGCTCCGCGCGACGCCCCGCGACCGACCGGCCGCTTGCAGCGTCAATGGACACGCTTTGCCGATGCCGATTGGGTCATGCTGCCCCACACCGCAGGCTTCGTCGATCCGCTCCACAGCACGGGCATCGCGCAGTCACTGGCTGCGATCGAGTGGTTGCTGCCGAACTACTTTCACGTACACCCACGAGTCCGGGCCGCCGCGGCCGCCGCTTACCAGCGTCGACTGGATGCCGAGTTCGACCTGATCGATCGTTTGATCTGGCCGTGCTACGCGGCACTGGCGGACTTCGGACGCTTTCAGGCGCTGACGATGCCCTATTTCGCTGCCGCGACGACCTATGAACAGCGACGGTCGGAGTCCGCGGTCCCGCCGGCGTTCCTGTGTGCGGAC
>RFHO01000011.1 GCA_003696385.1 Planctomycetota bacterium
TGATCGCGTCTCGCAAGCGGGCCTTTGCCGGGCCGCACACCCGTCGAGCTCGGACATCGCTGGCACGAGCGACTGGGCTCTCCGGGGCTGCGTCACCCGATCGACGTGTCCTCGAGACACACGACGCTCGGGCGGGAAGGGGTTAGATATCACAACCTCGGCGGCCCGAAAAGGCGAAATCTGCTTTGAGCCGACGCTGCGGCCGATTTGGCGTGGCCGGCGTCCCGGTCGGACACCCACGCTTGGAAAAGGAACACGATGCAGACTTCAGACCTCTTCTCGCAACAGGTCGCCGTCGTCACCGGCGCGAACCGGGGCATCGGAAAAGCCATCGCACGCGAGCTGGGACGGCGGGGAGCGCGACTGGGCATCTGTGCGCGGGGCGAAGAAGCTCTGAACGCCACGGCGCACGAATTCCGTGAGGAAGGAATCGACGTGTTCGCGGCCTCCGTCGACGTCACGGACGAGAACGCCGTCGAAGCGTTCTTCGCGGCGATTCACAGCCGCTGGGGAAGGTTGGACATCCTGGTGAACAATGCCGGCGCGTTCGACGGAGGACCGCTGGATGAACTGACTCTACAAGCGTGGAACAACGTCATTGGGGCGTGTTTGACCGGTACGTTTCTGTGCACGCGGACCGCATTCCGGCTGATGAAGCGACAGCGCCGCGGCCGGATCCTGAACATCGGTTCGATATCGGCTCAACGCCCGCGGGCAGCCAGCGTACCGTATGCTGCGGCGAAATTTGGTGTGTGGGGCCTGACACAGGCAGCTGCCCTGGACGCGCGTCCCTACGGGATCACAGTGTGTTGCCTGCATCCGGGCAACGTTCGTGTCGAGCGGCGCGAAGGTACGGACGATCCGGCCGATCGCGAGCCGATGATGGAGATGGACACGATCGCCCGTGCCGCACTGGCGATGCTCAGCATGCCGCCGGACGTGAACTGGCTGGAAGCGATCGTGCTGCCCCGCGACCAGCTCTATCTGGGACGCGGTTGAGCGGCAGCGAGGACTGCGCAGACCATTCCGCACGCTAAGCGGCCACCCTTCGGTCGCTGGGCCGCCTTCCGCGTTGACGGCGCCCCCATCAATTGAGACGACGCTGGGCCTGCCGCGCATGCCGGCCGTCGCGGGACGCTCACCGGGCAGGTTCGGCGACTGTGAGCTTGCGGATGCGGACCACGGTGGAATGGAAAGCCTGCTGGCCGCTGATCGGATCGGGTGCGATCGGCAGCAGGCGGTTCTGGTTCCAGCCGTTGCCGGTATTGGGCCGCCACTTGCGGGGATCACCTCCGGAAACGTCCTCCCACCACATGTTGCGTTCCCAGTCCTCGTCTCGCATCGCCTGCAGGTCGTAGCCGACGACGTGCCCTCCGCGCGGCTTCCCGCGACGGGCCTGGGCGACGTTGGTGTACTGCCAGTGGCCGCAGGAATTGCTGATGGCAATTGCTCGGGGGTGAATCCCGGGCATCACGACGACGGGGATGCGCATTCGGGAAACGACCAGCCGGCCGGTGTCGTCTCGTTCCGTGAAATGCACCACGTGAGGCGAGACCTTTTCGAGGTGTCTTGAAAAGTACGAAGTGATCTCGACCCAGTCGCCGTCCTCGAGCCCCAGCCGCCGTGCGGTCTGCGGATTGATCCATGCGGGGTTGCTGTGGACGATTTCGGCCAGCCATTTCAGGTGCATGGTGCGGCCGTGATTGTGCACGTTCCACTTGAAACTGGTCATGATCAGCTCGTCATCGGCCAGCTCCTGGTGCTCTTCGGGTTGGAACCAGTCGGGCAATGGTGAGATTTCGACGATGTGACCGGCGTGCTGCGGTGGCCGCGGGTGGGTGCTGGTGATGCCGCTGTTGCGGATCAGGCGCGTGCAGTCTTCGTTGCGGCCGACGCAATTGACGAAAAGGCTGCGGATTTCGAACTTGCGGCTGGGCGTGGCGAAACCGCGGACCGCGCGGCCGTCCTGCATGATGCCGATGCCGATGCCATCCCTGGTGATGATCCCGGTCTGTGGATCGATTTCGGCCCCTTCGAGTTCCTCGTCGCTGAGCGGCCGGTTGTACGGTTCATAGTACGGTTCGCGTTCGGTGTTCTCCCAGACGCCGTCTTCGAGCAGCCGGTCGAGTCCGCCTTTGCCGGTCCGCGGGTCGACGGGCACTTTTGCCGCCCATTGCCGCATGTAGTCCTCGGTAGAGCCGTACGCGTACCACTTTTCCATCCCGCCGCCGATTCGGCGTGCCAGTTCCGGGAAGAAATCGCGGATGTCGCGGGCTTCGCCGAGTGGCTCGACCATCGGCGTTCGCAGGCCCACATAGGGCCGCAGGTTGTACGAGGCGCGGGCGTCCAGGTCCCAGCGTTCCAGGTACGTCGTCCAGGGCAGCACGATGTCGGCGTAGTGGGCCGTTTCGTTGTAGAAGCAGTTGATGCAGACGTGGAACTCGATCAACTCTTCGTTGCACAGCACGTCTTTGGTCAGACTCTCCTCCGGCCAGGTGAGCGGGCTGTCGAGGTTGTAGGTCATGTACGCGCGCAGCTTCGCCCGCCCCTGCAACAGGTACAAATAGACGATCTCGCCGACGCGCATCCGCCGCCACACATTCGCCAGCGCGTACTCGGGCGGGTCTTCCAGCACATGCCATTTCTTCACGGACGGCGGCATGGGGGGAGGCTGCAGGTCCGGATCCACGCCGCTGTAGGGCGACCAGCACCACCCTCCCTTTTTTCCCACACTGCCGACCAGCGCGTTGAGCAAATGGATCGCGCGGTCGTTGTAGTAGCCGTTCAGGTGGGCCGAGCTGCCGCGGTTGCACATCGTCGTACAGGCCGGTGCGGCCTTGGCGAACTCGATTGCGATGCGACGGATGTCGGCGGCCGGCACGCCGCTGACCGCTTCGGCCCACTCGGGTGTCCTGTCGGCCAGGTGCCTGCGCAGTTCTTCGACCGTCACGTTCGTCCAACGGTGGATGAACTCTTCGTCGTGCAGGTTCTCCTTCAGAATCGTGTGCGCCATGGCCAACGCAATGGCGCCGTCGGTGCCGGGGAACGGGGCAAACCATTCGTCGCTGGCTCCTGCCATGTTCGACAGCCGGACATCGAACGTCACCAGCTTCGCCCCGTTGCGGAACCGACCGTTCTGGATGCGGTTGGCGAACGGCACGTGTCCCTGGTGAGCCTCGAACGCGTTGGAGCCGAAGTTGAGGATGTATTTTGCGTTCTCGACGTCGTTCAGATCCCAGTCCGACTCCCAGAGGTACGTGAGGTTTGCGGCGCGTCGTGCCCCCGAACACAGCGCTCGGTGATTCAACTGCGTGGGCGTTCCGAAAGCTCGCAGGAAGCGGGCCACGGCGTCCTTGCTGCGGGACCGTCCCTGATGGAAGGCGAAGTCTTCGGGATGGCCGCTTTCTCGAATGGCCCGCAGCCGTTCGGCGATCTCGTCCAGCGCTTCGTCCCATGAAATGCGCCGCCAGCGTCCTTCGCCGCGCGCCCCCACGCGTTTGAGCGGATATAGCAGCCGTTCCGGGTGGTACTGGTGATTCAGACCGGCCTGGCCGCGTGCGCAGAGGTGGCCGCGGCTGTTGGGATCCTTCGGGTTGCCTTCGATCTTGAGCAGCCGACCGTCCTTGACATACCCGATGATTCCGCAAACCGTGCTGCACAACTGGCACATTCCCGGAACCCGTCGGGCCCCCCGGTACTTGTCACGATCCGGCCAATTGCGCTTTGCATTCGGTCCCGGCAACCGGCACACGCCGGGAACGTGGACCGGCCCTTCCTGATAGGGCCGCCCGCGGATCGCGCGCCAGCGGCGCAGGTCCTCCGGCCGCACCCCCTCCTGCGCCCCGCGGTCCGCTTCATCGCCGCGATCGGGCCCTGTGGGGCGTTGGGCCGTCGGTTCTCCTTCGGATGGCTGCGCGCAGCCGGCGATCCCCAAGCTTCCCAGCAGCGCCGCACCGGCCTTCAGGAACGCGCGCCGGGCGGCATCGATGTCGGCCGCCCGCAGCTCGCGGGATTCCTGCCCGAAAGCGAATGCGGTTTTCGGCTGCAAATCGTCCGCCATGGTTTTCGAGAAGTCGTTCGATGCCTGTTGACTCACGCCTGTCGCCTCCGACTTCCGTCAGCCACGCTGGTCGCCGTCCGTCTGGGGGTCCGTTTCCTTCCAGCGGTAGATGTCGTACGTGTCGGTTCCGAAGGAATGTCCTTCGGTTGGCACACGGTGTTCGATCTCGACGGCCGCGCGGCCGGCGTACCAGGCTCGGGGGCGTGTGCCCTTTTCGGACCGCAACTGGTGCAGTGTCTCGCCCTGCTCCCGTGCACCGGCCATCGCGCGATTGATCGAGGAGTCCGGGTCGTTCAGGTCGCCGAAGTGAAGGGCTTCCGCGGGACAGGTCGGCACACAAGCCGGCTGCATCCCGTGCTCAAGACGGTGCACGCAGTTGTGGCACTTGACGGCCTGCTTGGCCACGGGATCCAGGTAGATGGCGCCGTAGGGGCAGACTTCCACGCACGTTCCGTGCCCGGAGCAGCGGTCGTAATCGACCAGCACCGTACCGCCTTCGCCCTTGTGCAGCGCTCCGCAGGGACAGGCCTTGATGCACGGCGCGTCCTCGCAGTGTTGACAGGCAACCGGCAGAAACAGCCGCGCCACCTTCGGGTACTCGCCCACGTCCGCGTAGATCGTCTGGCGGATGAAGTGCCCCAGCGGAACGTCGTTTTCGGCCTTGCAACTCACTTCGCAGCCGTGACAGCCGATGCATCTGCGGGTATCGACGAACCAGCCGTAGCGTTTGCCGTCTTCGGGCGGCTGCATCCGGCGGGACCAGAACGATTCCGGCTGGAATTTGTCTCGCGGTCGCTCGTCGCCGACCCGCTGGTCGTTGGCCGCCGCCGAGCCGACTCCTGCTGCGGCGGCCGCCGCAGCCGCCGCAGAACCGAGAAACTCTCGGCGCGTTCCCGTCGGCCTCCGACCGGAATCCTGCGGAATCACGGGGGACTCGTGCGATTCGGACATTGGTTCTCCCTGTACCTTGCCAAGGTCGCGGCTGCCCGGCGGCTGCGCTGACGCCGACAACCACTTTTCCGCGGCACGTCCGAGAGGACTCCGCGTGATGTCACGACGGCGGCGGCATTTACCCCGGAGCCGCCGCTGCGCGACGCGGCCTGCGGTACGGTCGGCGTGAGCGGTTCCCGGTGTCTGCCGTGTGGTGGGAGTCCCGGCCGATTCTGCGCGCGGTCGTGGGACCACTCAGCGGAGGAGCTGATCCAGTTGCGCCTTCAGGTCCGCCGGCGAGGTACTCTGGCTGACCACCTTGCCTTCGCGGTCGAGCAGAAAGATGGTGGGCAAAGAGATCACACCATACTGCTGTGCCGGTGGGCTGTCCAAGCCACCGGGCTCGTAAATCTGCGGCCAGGACACGTGGTGCTTGTGCAGGAATGCAGGGACGTTTTCCGGCGTGCTGTCCAAGCACACGCCAACGATCTCGAAGCCCTTGTCGTGATACTGCTCGTACAAGGCCCGCAATTGCGGAAGGGACGCCGTGCAGGGGACGCACCAGGTGGCCCAGTACGACACAAGCACAACTTTGCCGCGGAGCGCTTCCACGTCGATCCGCGTCTTCCCGTCCAATGATCGCCCCGTCAATCGGAACGGTTTTCCTTTGGCCGACAATCGCCGCAGCGCCCCGGCGGCCCGACGGCCCGGAACCGTCTCCGCGAAGTCGGCCGCCAGCCGGCCGTACCATTTCTGAGCGTCCTCCGTCTTCCCCGTGAGTTCGTATCCCGCTGCGAGTTGCAGCATCGCGTCCGGAGCATCTTCGGATTTGGGGAACTTCTGCAGGAACTCTTCCAGACTGGCAAGCCATTCGTTCTGCAGTTTGGCCTGTTCGTCGGGTTTGGCCTGTTGCACGGCCAGAGTGTATTCGACGAGCAGCCGGCGATACGTCACATAGGCCACCAAATCCGTTGCTCTTTCGGTGGAATAGCGCCGCTCGAGGGCTTTCAGTTCGGCCACGGCACGGGGTGACTGTCCGGTCTGCGCCGCCGCAGTGAGCGCGTCGATCATCTGCTTCAGCCATTGCGTACGCTCGCCGGGTTCCGTCAGCGTCTGTGCCAATTCACCCAGCAGTTCCGCTCGCGCGAGGTTGTACTGCGCGGTCTGCTTCAGATCGTCCGCCGGCGGCACCGACTGGTCCAGCTGCTGCAGGCGGGCCAGCACCTTTTGAGCGGCGGGGGGAAGTCCGGTGACGACGGCCGCGTCACCCGCCGGCGATTGCGTCACTTCCGGCTGCATCAGTGGCCCTCCCAGGGCCACTTCGACGAGCGATTCTTCCAACGGCTTGGGGATCTGCGTCAGCTTCCAGACTTCGCCGACCTTGACGAGTTCGCCGAGCTGCACGAACGCCGTCCTGCCGTCGGTCTCCACGATCGCCATTGCGTTCTCGAACACCGTAAGCTCGCCCGTCGCACGTCCCGCATCGACCGGGATGGTGCCCGGAAGTCCGGCATCGAAGCGCATCCATCGCGTCCGGGAGTCGATCACCTTCGAAGCAGCCAGAGCCTGACGCATCTTCGCGCCGGCATCGGCAAGTTGCGCACCGATGGTCCGCCGCACGTCTTCGGACAGGCCGAGCGTCTGCATGTCCTCCGGGGACAGCAGCACGGTGCGAAGCAACGCCTCATCACGACGCACCAGGGCCTGGACCACCACCAACGATGCCTCCTGGGCCGACAACCGCTTCCAGGCATCGACGCGTCCGTCCTGGTCGCGGTCCAGTGCCCAGCGCGTCCCACCGGTGTTGAACCAGCGGCTCTGGTCGACCTTGCGGTCGAAATCGGAATCGATGTCACGATAGACCTCCAGGCCGTGCAAGTAGTAACGCCACTGGTCCACGATGTTGTCGCCGTTGGTATCCACATAGCGCCGCAGCACCTGACCGGCCGGGCCAAGCACGACCCAGCCGGAACCCTGAGCGTACCGCTCGGCGCGCACCCGGCAACGTGCGTACTCGGACGGGTCCGGGCGGTCGTACTCCACGTCCGGCTGCACGGGACGAAACTGCAGAGTCTGCTCGACCGTCGGCGCCGCTCCCGCCCTGTCGGCCGGCAACCACAACGCCACGAAGGCCCCGAACAGTACCACGCCAGCCACCCGCCGGCCGAACATGGTCGCATCCGTTCTCATTCCCGCCGCTCCCTCGGTTCGGTCACTCGCCGCGCGTCCGCCGGAGCGGCGCAATGCCTCGGCACCGCATCCAACCACTCCTCGACGTCCAGCGGAACCACCTCAACCACCGTTCCCGCCGCCAGTTCCCGATCGCCGGCAGGCAGCACGAGCAAGGAGTTGGCGTGCGTCGCGGCGACCAGGTCCGCCGAGCCGAGCCAGCGGACCGGAGCCACTTCCCATCGCCGCAATACGTCGGCCCACCGCAGACGGGCCGGATGATACGTCGGCCGCTCTCCCCTGGTCCGGACAGGCCGAGCAAGCGTCGCCTGCAGCGACGGCGGCCCGACCACCTCCAAACCCAACCACCGACGCAGCGCCGGCTTCACGAACAATTCGCAGCAAACCATACTGCTGACCGGATTACCCGGCAACCCGAACACCACGCAGGCCGGGGCGTGCCATTGGCCGCCTTCCGAGCCCCCCCTGCGAGTGACCGGCTCGCCGGATGACCCGCCACCTTTGGGCGCGGCACAGTGGGATTCCGTCGCCAGGTTTTCGCGATCCGGTCGTCCGCCCGACGGTGCGCCACGGACACCGAACCACAGGGGCTTGCCCGGCTTCAACCGGACCTTGTGGAAGACGCATCGCACCCCCAGTTCTCGCAACACGGCGGGCACGAAATCGCGCTCGCCGGCCGAGACACCACCGCTGAGCAGCACGAAATCGCATTCCAGCGCCGCGGCGATGCGATCCGACAAGGCCCGGCGGTCGTCCCGAACGATCCCCAGCGGAGTAGGGACCGCACCGACTTCGGCCACCTGGGCTGCCAGCATCGCTTCGTTGGAATTGCGGATCTGGCCCGGACCGCATGCGGCATCTACGGGCACCAGCTCGTCTCCGGTCGAGACGATCGCGACCCGCGGACGTCTCGTCACGGGCACGGTCGCGATACCAGACTCTCCCAGCAGGGCAATCTCCTGAGTCCGCAACCGCCTTCCGGCCTCCAGCACGCGGTCTCCGCACCGCATGATGGCGCCCCGTGCCATCACGTTGGCGCCGGGCGCGACCGAACGGGCAGACGCCAGCACGACCACGCTGCCGCCGATCGGCACCTGGAAACCGCTGCCTCCACGCTCGTCCGCCTCAGACGGTTCGTCGGCGGCCGTGTCCTCGACGCGAACGACTGCATCGGCTCCCTCGGGCAACGGAGCGCCCGTCATGATTTTCGCGCACGTGCCCGGCTCGAGTGAACGCTGTGGAACGGCCCCGGCCGGGATTTCATCCACCACGGTCAAGCGGGCCGGCAGGCACTGAACATCGGCGGAGCGGACCGCGAACCCATCCATCAGTGCCTTCGAAAATGGCGGCGCGTCGGCGGGCGCGCTGATCGCTTCCCGCAAAACGCGTCCGGCGGCACGTTGCAGCGCCACGGTCTCGACAGGCCCCACCGGGGTGGCCTGCAACACCTCACGCAACGCCGAACACACATCGCGCATGGCTCGCCCCCGGCACGAACGCGCCGCAATCACGTCGGCCGCCTCCGCCGCGTCCCCACGGCCCGTCACGACGCGCGCCGACCCCGTGACCCGGCTTTCTCGGATGCGCGTAAAAAAACCGGCCTCGATCGGGCCGGTCATTCTGCAGTACCCCGTAGGGGATTTGAACCCCTGTCTCAGCCGTGAGAGGGCTGTGTCCTAGGCCGGGCTAGACGAACGGGGCACAAGGCAACCGCGCGTCGGCCGCCCAAGGGCGACGGACACACCATGTTGCAGGTGGGACAAGTATATACCCGTCGATCCGGCCGCGGTCAACCTTCCGAACGTCCCGTTCCGGCCGCATCCGAAACGGGCGATTGCGTCGGGGCGAAGCGTTCCACGGTCGCCGGCGTCTGGCTGTCCGCAGCCTGCACGGCCAGCCGGTCACACAACTCGTTTTCCGGGTGTCCGGAATGCCCGCGGACCACCTCGAACGTCACGTCGTGCCGTTGCAGCAGCTCGTCCAGCCGGCGCCACAGCTCTTCGTTCCGGACCGGTTTGAACGATCTGCCCTGACGGCGTCGCCACCCCTGCTGTTTCCAGACCGGCAACCACAACCGGCAGCCCTTCGCGACGTATTCGCTGTCGGTGACCACGTGGACGCGACTCTTCCGCCGCAGGGCTTCCAAACCGTGGATCACCGCCAGCAGTTCCATCTGATTGTTCGTCGTCCGCGGCGCGCTCCCATAACCGTACTGAACCGTTCCGCTGCGCGGATGCTTCAGCACGTAGGCCCAGCCGCCGGGTCCCGGATTGCCCCGACAGGCCCCGTCCGTGAACAGCAGCACTTCGGGTTCGCCCGCCCGGCGTCGTCCCCGCAACCGTTTCTGTCCGGCGTGTGGCTCGGCGTCCTTCCCGCTCAACGTTCGCACCTCGGCCTTCTTTCCGCCGTCCGCGCGGTCGGTCCCTCCATCGCCCCCGAGATTGCCCCACGGAAACGACTCGTCCGGAACCGGCCACTTGCTCCCGGCAATACCACCCGCCGCGTCCCGGCGAGCGATCGGTGGGCGGCGTGCCGGAGTGTGCCCGACCGGCCCGGGGTTCCGCGTCGCCGCCATGCCCGGCTCAGACCACCTCGCCCCACGGACACCTTGCGGCGCGCATCTCTCGTCTGCGCAGCACGCTCCGCCGCGAGCCAATCACTCGGGGTACTCCACGACCACCGTCGTACGCATACCCCCGCGGGGCGTGAACTGAGCCACGATCGTCATCTCGCGCGGTTCGCAAACCGCAACCAGGTCATCCAGAATGCGGTTGGTCAGGTCCTCGTAGAATGCCCCGTAGTTCCGATACTGCTGGAGATAGAACTTCAGCGACTTCAGCTCGATGCACTTCCTGTCGGGCACGTAGGTGATCGTGAGCGTCCCGAAATCCGGCTGGCCGGTCTTCGGACAGACACTCGTGAACTCCGGGCACACCGTTTCGATCACATAGTCGCGGTGTGGATGCGGATTTTCGAACGTCTCCAGGATATCGCGTTTCGGCTCCGATGCAGTCATGGCCGCGTCGTCCTCTTTCGCAGGCGGCAGATGGTTCCGGTGTCCCGCTGGACGCCTCATCGTACCGCTGCCCGCGGCCCCTGTCAGTCTCGCAACCGGTCTTTTGCCTCCGTGTCACCACCGAGCCCGGAGAATCGCAACTGCGCCGCGGCCCAGAATGCCCGCAGCGCTTCCAGCAACGACAGTCCGCTGAAGACTCCCGCCAGCCAGCGGAGCGCCGTGTCGTCCGGCGTCAACGGACGCTGGAAGCTGACCCACACCAACAAGGCGGCCACCACGGCCGCCAACAGGTTCCACCATCCCTGTACGAGCAGCCGCCGCTTTCTCTGACGCTGCAGGTCGCGGGCATCCCCCTGTCCCGCGAGGGACTGCCGCGGAGTCCGTGCGACGGATGATCCCTGCTGTGCGCCGCGTTCCGCTGGATCCGCCGGCCCCTCCGCCGCGCGTCGATTGCTGCGGGTGTCAACTCGGCCATACGCGACGTCGTCCGCACCGCCGTCCGCACGGCCATCCGCACCCCCATCCGCAGGAGCCGACCGGGACGACGGAGGCTCACCGGTCCGCTCGTCGGACCTCAGGCAGCCGCTCTCGTCCAGCACGCTGGACCCGCCGTCCGGCTCCGCACCTGCGTGGTCGGAGACCGGCTCGTCCAACGCTTCGATCCAGGCATCGATGTCTGGTGATCGTGTCTCGTCGGAAACCGCCGCCGCTGACGCCTCATCGTCCGTGGAACCCGACGCGGGCGTCTCCGGCGATGCGACTGCCTCGCAGAGCCCCGCCTCGTCGGTCGCCTGTGCCGGTGCGACATCCTCGTCCCGTCGGTGGCCCTCCGGACCGGCCGCCGTTTCCTCGCGTGGGGATGTTTCGCGGACGTGGGCCACCAGACCGAGCAGTTCACGAACGCTGCCTTCGACCCGGCCGAGCAGCCGGTCTTCGTCCGACGTGTCGGCAAGCGTTGCCTCGGCCACGTGCGTCGAATCCGACACCGATGCCGACGACCCGGAGGATGTCACCTGGTCCTCCGGCGCCGCCGCGTCTCCGGCTCGCCCGGAAGCATTCCGCACGGATGTTTCGCGCCGCGGTGAATGGCCGGGATGCCCCGCTCCGTGCGGGCCGGGACCTGCCGGTTCCGACGGGACATTCGTCTCCGCTTCGTCCTCCGAGACGCTCCGAACCTCGTCGTTTCGGCCCACCGGGCCGCTTTCGCCATCGCCGACGTCGTCCGGGCCGCGGCCGATCGTGCGTTCCGCCATCGGCGGCTCGCCGGATGCCATGTCCGGGGCCGCCGACTCACCGGCCTCTTCGCCTCCGTTCGCGCCACACACGCGGTTGCGCTCCGGTCCGGCCGGCGTGGCAGTCGCAGCGCCCCCGCCGGCAGCCTCCGGCGAATCCAGCCACGAAGAACCAGAGCCCGACGGATCGCACATTTGCCGTTTCGGGCCCGTTGCGGGGTCGTCCACGGCCTCGTCGTTCATGCGTTCGACTTCCGCTGGTTCATCGACCGCCGCCTGGTCATTCGACGGTTCGACCTCCGTCGCCGGGATTTCTGTCACCCCCGGCTGCGCCGACTCGGACGCCGTACCGGTTCGGGACACATCCGGCTGCGGCACAACCTCCACCGAGCCGCCCTCCGTCGCCGCGTTCGGGCCGGCTGCCGTTTCAGTGGCGTCGGAAAAGGCCACACGGGATGTCACGTCGGCGGCCGCGATTTCCTTCAACACGCCGTCGATCCGACGGAGCCATTCGGCGAGTCGCACGGTTTCGCCGCGCACCGCAGCCGCTTCGGGCGCATCGGCTTCTCGCACGGCGTCGCGGACCGGCCCCGGTTCGGCGGCCCCTTCCGATGCGGTCGGCATTTGCGCTGCGAACAGACGCCGGCCGGCAACGACCAGAGCGGCTTCCCGCCGGTTCAGTTCCTGTTCGCGCTCGCGGATTCGCGTCTCCTGTGTCTGCAGCTTCCGCCAGTGCTCGCGCGGATCTTCACCAGCCCCGCATCGTTGCTGCAGCTCCTGCTTCAGTCGCAGAAGCTCCTCGCGGTCGGCGGCGATTTCGGCCCGCTGCCTCTCCAGCTCCCGCCGCTGTTGCTGCAGTTCGTCCCACTCCCGTTGGATCGAGGCCTGGCGACGGTGCAGTTCGTTCATCTCGTGCGCCAGCTCGGCCTCGGCAAGTGTCAGCCGGCGACGATCCTCTTCCAGCTCAAGCAATGCCCGCCGCAGCGTATCGGTCAGAATCGCCTGCGACGCATCCGACCGCTGTTCCGCCGCCGCATCGGTTTGTTCGATTTCGTCCCCGCCCGCCTCGCGCGGCGTTCCGGTATCGCCCGCGAGGACGGTCTCCGCGGCCGACGGCTCGACAGTTCGATCAGGGCTGCTGCCCCCCTCGGCTAGCGGTCGGCCCTGTTCGAAGCCGCCGGTCGTTTTGCTTTCGGGCGACGGAGCCGAAGCCGGCACCGGCGGTTCTTCGTGGTGGCGCTCACCCGTCGTGTCAGCTTCCGTCTTCGACGGCCCGGCCGTGTCCGATGCCGTCGCCTCGACGCGGGCGGTCGCGGCTGCGTACGGCACGGCGTCGCCGCATGTGGGTTCGTCCGCTTTCGGAATCTCCGCGCCGACGTGGGGCACAGGAACCTGTTGTACCGCGGAAGTCTCCTGTCCGCCGGATGCGACGGCGTGCCCAGCCGGCTCGATCGCGGCAGGCGCGTTCAACGCCGCATCGTCTGAAGTGTCCGGGCTCGTCACGAGCCGACCAGCCGATTGACGGCTGCTGTCGCGCGGAACTTCCGGCCGTTCCTCCTTCGGCAAAATCGCCTCGTGCTGGGTGGAGTCCCTGATTACGTCGCTGGATTCGGCTTTGAGCCGCGCCAATGCCCCCCGCAACCGTTCGCTCTGCTCACGGTTCCGCTCGATCAGCCAATCCTCGGGCTCGGGACGGCGCAGGCGGAACTCGATGGGACCGATCGCCAGCCGGTCTCCCGAGTTGAGTTCCGGGAGATCGCAGTGCGGCGATCGCGGCGCCAGGTCGAGCGGCTTGTCGTTCCACCAGGTGCGGTCGTTCCACTGCTGTAGATACACGCCCCTCGCGTCGGTGACGATCACGCAATGAATCGGCTCGACGGCCTGGAGATTCAGCCGCACGTCGGCATCGGCCGACGAGCCGATCGTCAGACGCATCCCGGGGCGCAGGATCCGCGCATGCTCGGCCAGTTGCCGCTGTAACGGCTCGAGCACCAGTGCCTTCCAGCGTGACCGTCGCGGACGGTCCGATTGGGACGAGTCCGAAGGCATACGCGAATCCCGGCAGGTTGCCGGCCGCCGCTACCGGTCACGACGGCTCGGGCGTGGTGTCGGATCCGGGCGACTTTGCGGCGACGACCGCGTTGCCGCAAATCAACCCCGTGGGGATATACCTCCTGCCGCAACCGCGTCAAAAGAGCCGCACAACCCGATTGCTCGATTGGTTTTCTTTGCTCTTCGCGTCAGGCACAATCTGGCTCGCCCGGAGAAACCGCAAATCCGGAGCACGCGTTGCGACCGGCACCATCGTCGCAGCGCCGCCCATGGCTCGCTTGGGGCGCACCGAGAAATCCGGTGCCGGCGCCTCGTGCTGTCGCGACGTCGCGTACAGCCGGCGGAGCGGCACTGCCCAGCGGGTCCCTGTTGCCGCTTCCAGAACGCCGTCCGGTCGATTGCTCGTCCGGTCACCGTCAGATCGCAGGCAGGTATTCGATGATCAGCGCATTGCTCTTTCCGCCCCAATCCCGGCGCAGGCGTGCCGCGGCGAAGCGTGTCGCCCTGTGCATCACCGCCGCCGTCATCGGTACTGTGGTGCTGGCCCGGACGCCGGCCGCGCGGGCCCAACATGATCCGCAGCGCAACGCCATGCGACTGGTCTCCGCGGAACGACTCGATGCCGCGGAGAAAGAGCTGCGGAAGGCCAACGCGGAAGATCCGGAGAGTCTGTTCGTTCGATGCGTGATCGCACTGCGACGCGGCGACCGCGACGCCGCTTTGCGGATGGCGCAGCAGGCCGTGCAACGCGGCTTGCCCTTCGATCGGTTACTCGCCGGCCCGCTGGAATACCTGGCTCCACTGCACGAATCGCCCGCTTTCCGGAACTGGATGGAACGCCAACGTCCATCGCCGTTGTTGCACGGGCCGCTGGTGGGTGCGGTGACCGATTCGTCGGCCGCAATCTGGGTCCGCACGCGCGAGCCGGCCAACGTCCGCGTCGTGGCGCGGACCGAAGACGGGGCCGTCGCCGTCGAAGCCCGGACCACGACGACCTGGAAGACCGATCGAACGGCGGTCGTTCGGCTGGAGCGACTCCCGCCGGCCGCCGCGATCCACTACCGCGTGCTGGTCGGTGAAGCCGACGTACCGGCGGCCGAAGGTCGCTTTCGGACGTTTCCGGAAACCGGCCGCCCCGCGCGCTTCGTGGTGGGTTTCGGAGGCGGCGCCGGATACGTGCCCGAACGGGAACGGATGTGGGACACGATCCGCGCCTCCAATCCACTGGCCTTCCTGATGCTGGGCGACAACGTCTACATCGACGACCCGGAACATCCTGCCACGCAGCGGTACTGCTACTATCGGCGGCAATCGCGGCCGGAATGGCGGCGGTTCACGGCTCAGACGGCCATCTTTGCGATCTACGACGACCACGACTTCGGCACGAACGACTGCGTTCCCGGACCGCACGTGGACCGCCCGCCGTGGAAGCGCCGCGTATGGACCGTGTTTCGGCAGAACTGGGCAAACCCGGCGTACGGCGGGGGCGAACGTCAGCCGGGCTGCTGGTTCGACTTTCACATCGCCGACGTGCACTTCATCCTGCTGGACGGACGCTATTACCGTTCGCGGGACGGGGAGCCCTCGATGCTCGGCCCCGTTCAGAAGCAATGGCTGTTCGAAACGCTGCGACACTCGCCGGCGCGTTTCAAGGTGATCGCCTCACCGGTGCCGTTCACTCCGGGAGTGAAGCCCGGCAGCAAAGACACCTGGGACGGCTTTGCGGCCGAGCGGGAAGAGCTGTTCCGACTGATCGAACGGGAGCGGATCGAAGGTGTGTTCCTGATCGCGGCCGACCGCCATCGCACGGATCTGCGCGTGATCGAGCGTCCCGATGGCTACGATCTGTTCGAATTCGAAAGTTCCAAGCTCACCAACCGGCACACGCACCCGATCGTCCGGACTCCCGGGCTGATCTGGGGCTACAACCGCACGTGTAGTTGGGCGCGGATGACATTCGACACCACGGCGAAGGACCCGACTGTCCGCTTCGATGTCGTGACCATCGACGGCGACGTCCCTCACTCGTACACGCTGCCGCTGAGCAAGCTGCGTTTCGCGGGACGATGAGTCCGCCGGAGCCGAGGCGGCCGCCCGCCCTGCCTACACGCGCACCGGCGCCGGTGTGAGGTATTTGTCCACTTCGTTCGCCACGATCACGCCGTAATTCACCGCGCCCAGCCAGCCGGACATGATGATGCCCACTGAACCGGCATGGAACAGGCCGGGGACCTGCTGCGGCAGTTCCTTGCTGACTTTCAGACCTTCGAACTTGGTTCCGAAGGACGCCCCGCGCCAGTGCCGCGTGTATCGTTGAAACGTGCACGGTGTCGAAGCTTCGACGTGGTCGGCGCGCCGCCGGATGTCGGGCACATACTGTTCCAGACAGTCCAGTGTCGTGTCGATCAGGTCCTGCTTGGAACGCCGGTATTCCTCGGGAGACAGGTGCGCCCAGTCCTCGTAACGCGCGTTGGTGGAGGACACGATGAGGTAGCGGTCACTTCCGGGGCGGATATCCGGGTAATAGAAGGAAAACGTTCGACTGCTGATGTTGCGACTGAGCATCGCGTCGAAGTCGAAGCCGCGATGCTCGGAATGAAACAGCAGGTCTCCGACATAGTCGAAGCCGTCACCGGGCTTCAAGGCGATGTAGACTTGGCAACTGCTGCTGTTCAGCCGCACGGCCCGGGTTTCGTCGACGAAATCGCGATCCAGGTGCTGCTCCCCGACCAGCTCCAGGATCGTCTGTTTCAGATTGGCATTGGACACCACGGCCCGGCAGGCGATGCGCCGCCCGTTGGCCCACACCGCGCGCACACGTCGCTGGGCATCGACTTCGATTCGCTCGACCAGCGAGCGGATCCGGATTTCCACGCCGTTGCGTTCCATCTCCGCCCGCATCAGACGGATCAACTGGTCCGTCCCGCCGCGGAACGTAAAGACGCCCTTGCTCATGAAGTTGGAGAAGACGATCCCATAGGTGATGGCGGGATCCTCCAGCGACGAACCGTTGGCATACGTGATCGGCTCCATCAACAGGCGGACCACGTCGTCCCGCCCGGGAAAGAACTGCTCGAAGAACTCCCGCGTCGTGGTGTGCTGATCGTCGTAGAAGTTCATCCGGCGGGCAGCATCGAAGAACGCCACCACCGTCTCGCGTGGAATGCCGAACCGCTCGGTCAGGATCCGCGTGAAGTCCTCGCGGTTGAAAGTCGTCCACAGCGAGAATTGCGGGTTCTCGAAGCGGATGCCCTTCAGTTGGACGATTGAGTCGGCGATTTCCTGCGTCCAGTACTTCCGGCAGCTCTTGACCATCCCGTATGGGAAGCCGTGCAGCGAAATGTCGAAGATGTGGCCATGACGGCGTTTGAACCAAGTGGCCATGCCGCCAAGCTGATAGTGGTGTTCCAGTAACAGCACCGAATACCCGGCTCGTGCCAGCGTATTGGCAGCGGTCAGACCGGCCAGACCGCTGCCGATGACCACCACGTCATAGCGGTCCCGGACGCCTTTGAGAAAATCCTTCGGCATGTGACTGTTTCCCGTGGTGTCGCGTGGCCGCGGGCGAGAGCGCAGCGCGTGGGAACCTCGGCCGCCGGAGGTGCCAGCGGCTGCACCGGCAACGCCCCGATTCCGCATCTGCGGTCGCGGAGTGAACGCTCGACGGCTTCACCCGCCGCCGGACACCGCAGCGATCGCCCGCCGCCGACCGCCCCGTCCCGTTCCTGGCGGAAGCCCGCTTCGAAAGCGTGCCGGTCGCGCCGATCCGCCTCTCAGGCCGGTGAAAGCGGGACGGAACGCTGGGACTGACCGAGGACGTGTAGATTCGCGATCGTGATGCCCGAAAGCATCGCTCCGATGATGCCCAAAAAGCCCTGATCCGTGCCGCACAGAAACAGGTTCTCAAGGGGCGTCCGCCCGTCACGGATCTTGTTCGGAGCCCCGTACACGCAGCCATTGACGTGTCCGGTGAACCGTGTGATCGTCCGGGGCGTGAACATGTCGACGTCCACCACGTGCGATCGAAAGTCGGGAACGTGACGCAGTGCGGCTTCCACGAGCCGCTCACACCATCGCTGCTTCTGTTCGCGGTATTCCGGCTCCGGCGCCGTCAGCCAGAACTCGGGGTCGGCCAGCGCGGTGATCCGCAGGCGGCCTTCCGGCAGCGGGCGATCGTACTGGAAGTTGTTCGGCGAACAAATGATCCCGCTGTCCAGGTCCACCGGCTCCGCAGGCCGGGCATAACGGAACCGGGCCGCGTCGTTGTAAAACACGATCGTTCGGTGATGCCCCAGTTCCGACGGCAGGCAATCCAGGCAGAAGATCGTCTCGACGAACGAAATCTCGCCGGGTTGTACGCCCGGCGGCGCCGTCAGGGGCGGATCGCACAGGCGGAGCGTTTCGACCGCCCCCGCCGAGGAAAGCACACGGTGAGCCCGCACACGGCGGCCATCATCCAGCTCGATCGCGGTCAGGCGATCACCGTCATGCACCAGCCGCCGCACGCCCGCGCGCAGATGAAGTTCGCCACCCAGTGACCGATACTTCCGCACCAGCGTCTTGAGGATCGGCCGGATGCCGTTTTCGGGCCGCGCGAAGCCTTCGCAAAACACGGCCTTGAACATGATCACGAACTGGCTGAAGTCCATGTCCTCGGCCGTGGGGCTGCCATAGAACATGAGCGGGCAGAAGAGCATGTCGATCAGCAGCGGGTCGGTCAGGTATTCGCCGACGATCGCGCGCGCCGACTGATATCGATTGGACAAACTCAGCTCGTCGTGTTCCCGGATCCTGCGGACGAGCCGGTCGAACCGGTCGGCTTGATCGGGAAACACATCGGCGATCTGGCAGCGCAAGCGTTCGAACGCGTTGTCGAACGTGAGGACGACGTCGCCGAACTCCACCGACGATTCGATCTGGGGACACAGGCCGAAATCATCCCAGCTCAGTCGCAACTGCCGCAACAACTTGCTCAGCGGCCCCTTCTTCGTACCCGGCGGCGCATAATTGGTGACCGCATGCAGACCGACGTCGTGATTGCGGCCGCGCAGGCGGTAAAAGGAATTCAGACCGCCGATCGTCGTGTGCCGCTCGAGAATCGCCACGCGTTTTTCGAAGTACGCCAGGCGAATCCCGGCCGCCAGCCCGGACAGACCCGCTCCAATGATCACCACGTCATAGGGACGCTCCGACAACGATCCGGCCACGTTCATTCCCGTTCGAAACACACGCCGCGAAGACCCGCCACTTGCTCCGTTGCCACGCTCGGCCCCGGGCACCGGCGATCCGTCGACGCCTCGCGCAGGCTGGATGTTCATCCGGCCGGCTTGGCAGGAGACTCGACATCCTTCAGCAACGGCTCCAGATAGGTCACCGTGCTCTCCATCGTCGTCAAGTGCTGGTAGTCCTCCTCGGGGATCTGGATACGGTAGCCCTTGCGCAGCTCCATCACGATGTCCAGAAAATCCATGCTGTCCAGTTCCATCTGCTCGCTGAACGGCACATCGTCCTTCAAGTTCGAAAGATCTTCGTCGGGAGCGATCTTGGCCAGGATATCGAGAATGACTTGCCGAATCTGATCGCGGGTCATGGATCAACGCTCTCCCTGTGCACGAACAACCTTCGGTCTCCCTTCGCACAGCGCCCAATCGCGTACCGTGCCGGGCTGTCTGCTGAATGCACCGTCGCGGGCCGAAACGGAACCGCAGGCCCGGATCGTCGCATCGGCGAACTCCGGCGCCGCATGCTGCGCCAACCCAAAACAGGCCGACGCGACAATCCCGAACGGTACCCGATGTCCCGGACGGGTCCCAATGTCCGCCACGGTGCCCGACGTCCCGTTCCGTACCCGCCGCCACGCGTCAAGTCGCCCCGAACGCGGGGATCGAACCGACGGACAGGCCGACACCTGCGCGCCGCAATGCCGCCTGCGCAAATGCAATCGTCCCCGTCTGCGACGCGAGCGGCGTGCAAACGAGGACGAAAGAAACGTCATTCCGCGCGGGCGAACATCGCAATGAACCGTCGTCGAAAGCCCGGGGAATCCGCCGGACGGCTCAACGCACATGTTCGCGAGGATCGTACTTTCTGACGATCAATACGGAGTTGATGCCGAGCATCCCGAACGAGTTGTTCAGGATGTAACGGACCCGCGGCAGTTTGCGCGGTCGATTGGCCACGATCTGCGTCAGCGGGCAGCGCGGATCGAGCCGATCGAGGTTGATTGTAGCGTGCGCGATGTTGTCTTCAAAGGCAGGCAGATTCCCCAGCAGCTCCAGCGCCCCGGCGGCTCCCATCGCATGGCCGATGAAGCTCTTGGTGTTGTTGATGGCCAACTCGGTATGCTCTGCGAACACCTCGTGGATCGCCTGCGATTCTTCCAGATCGCCCTGTTCGGTGGCCGTCGCATGGGAGCTGAGGATGTCGATGTCCGTCGGCTGCACGCCGGCACGTTTCATCGCCAACCGCATGCACTCCGCCTGCCGTCGAGCGTCCGGCAGGACGAAGTCCTTGGCATCCGAATTCATCGCGTATCCGACGATTTCCCCGTAGATCCGCGCACCGCGCCGCAACGCATCGGGCAACCGCTCCAGCACACAAACCGCTCCGCCCTCGGCCACCACGATCCCGTTCCGATCGACGTCGAACGGCCGGCACGCCTTTGCCGGGTCTTCGTGCTGTGCCAACGCTCCCTGGCTTTGAAAGCTGGCAAAGATCCCGAACGTATGGATGCTTTCCGAAACCCCGCCCGCCAGCGCCAGATCGACCTCACCCAGCCGCAGCATCTGCACGCCCTGGATGAAACCGGCGTTTCCCGCCGCACACGCCGCCCCGATCGTCAAGTGCGGACCGGTGACTTTCAGATTCAACGTCACCTCGCCGGCCGGGTTGTTGGCCACCGTCCGCGGGTTGTGATGGTGCGACCAGACGGACGTGTCGTAGTTGAACTTCGAAATCTCGTAGACCTCGTTCTCGGTCTCCACGTTCCCGTGCTCGGTGATCCCCAGGTACACGCCGACACGGTCGCGCGGCACACGTCCCCAGTCCAACCCCGCATCCTGAATCGCCTCGTTGGCGCAGTACACTGCGATGGAGCCGGACCGGGTCCCCCGGCGAAGTTCCTTGCGGCGCTGATAGCGCAGCGGATCGAAGTTGCACACGCCCGCCAGAACTTCTCCCATGTAGCGGGTCTCATAGCGGACCACGCCCGAACGGCCCTCGAGCAACGCCGCCCGGAACTCCGCCAGATTGTTGCCGTTGGGAGCCGTCAGACCGACGCCCGTGATTACGATTCGCTGCGAGTCTGGCACCACGCTCATCGCCACCGTCACAACACCGCTGCGAGCCACCCGCACGAACGACACCGGCGCGAATCACCCCACGCCACCACCGCTGCCGTCCGCGGGGTCCGGCACAGCACGACAGCCGAAGAGCGAGCATCGTACCTTCTTCGCATCACCGTTACCACCGGCACCGCCGCGCCTCCGGCCGCACCGTATGCCGACCACGGTGCGTCTCACCGGACCGCTCGCCGGACACCGATCGATGCGCCTGCGCGGCCGCACGGATCGTCCCGCCGCACGTGCCGGCGAAGATGCACATGCAGATCAGTTTTCGCGGGGGTCATGTCGGCGGAACGCCACCCGGTTCTGCAGCCGCCGCCGCACCGCCTCGACCACCAATGCCTCCTCGTTTCTTTTCGCCGCACGGAAGGCTGTCGCCGCCCGCGCCAGCACGCGTTCCGCCGTCAAGAGCCGGTCGGCGGCTACGGCCGCCCCGGCCAACACGCACAGGCTGTACGCCTTGCCGGTTGGGTCCGCCAGCCGCTGCTGTCGCCGCAACGCGGCCCCGAGGTGCCGCAGCGCGGCGCACACATCCCCTCGGGTCAGCGCAACCCGTCCCAGGATCGCCCGGTCGACCGCTTCGCTCGCGGAATCCCCGCGATAGGCATCGATGGCCGTTGCGGCACGTGCAAACCGCTCGGCGTCCGCGACCATCCCACGCCGCAGCGCGCATTCGGCCGACAGCGCCAGCTCGGCCGCCTTGCGCTGCAGCTCGGTCTCGCATGAACACGCGCCGCCCTCCGCCACCCCGGCCCGGTCGCCGCATTCCAACCGCTGCTCTGCCGCCCGCAGCTCGCCGGAAATGGACTGCTGCAGCCAAGACTGTGCGATGGCCGTCTCACCACGCGTCAGGTGGATCCGACTCAGCAGAAACGTCACGGAACCGTACAGATCCCAGTCGCGTTTACCCCGGGCCTGGTCGACCAACGGTCGCAGAAGCGACGCCGCGCTCGACAGTTTTCCCCGGTCCACCAGGAATGCCGCGTAGGCCACCGTCGCCTCATGCCCGGTATCCGCACCACGGGCCAGCCGATGCAATCTCTCCGCGGCGGCAAACTCACCACGGGCGGCCAGAAATTCCGCGCACTGCAAGACAAACCGCACGTCCGCTCGACCTTCCGCCGATTCAGCCTGCGCCCCGGACGGCGCAGCGCACCGGCGTTCCGTCACCGATCCGCGGGCGGCCTCCGATGAGTGCGACGCTGCGCACGCGGCAGGGCCTGCAGGCCCGAGCGAA